>JAUILM010000046.1 GCA_030432855.1 Bacteroidia bacterium | reverse complement strand
GTCAAGGTCCAGGTCCCGGAAATGAATCTTCTTCTTGAAACTATATTGATTCTCTTGTGCAAATTGTCGCATGAGATCCTTCCGACGGTTGCCGGACACGGCATCTACAATGTCATCAAATATGTCCTCTATAAATGTTCCAATTGAGCTATCCACACTTCACTATTTACTTGTCGTCCATAGGACTGTATTTCTATTATTAGTTACGAACACAATTTTATTCAGTGATATTGTCAAGAGCATATTTGTTCTCCAGGTATGCTTTTAATACATGCACTTCGTCAGAACCAATTCTTACCATTTTTTCTCGTCCGTCTTCGTAAATGATTTCAACTGCTTCCAATCCATGAATGTTGTACAACATTCCTTTAGGTATAATACGAATACCCAATCCATAATACCAGGGATTTCTAACTATACGAACAGACTTTACATGATCTGGTTTAATATGGAATTTGATTAAACCTATACCATAAATGAGATGTATTCCGGTGGTGTCAACCATGACTCTTAGCTTGTAGAATAGGGAGGCAATGAGAAGAGTAAGGCCACTAATAAAAAGGTACCCGATCGGACTGGTTTTCGGAGACCCAAAGCCCAGTACAAATTGCAGGGTGAAAATCATCAAAGTGACGCCCATGGAAAGGAGCACTATCCATCCCAACTGAGAATGATCGTACGGACGATTGGCCATAAGGTTAGCTTTTTAGGAAAAGTAGGATAAAGGCTACTAGAGGTCAAGTACTTCAGATATATATTTCAAATAATTCGACTAAGTATCTACCCAGATTACTTTTCGAACGACTTATCCGGAAATGCCGGTGGATCGGGTATCTCTCTGGGGTCTTCGGATATCTTCTCCAATAAATATTCAATACCTTTTTCCAACTGTGCATCCCGTCCTTTAAATGTCTCATGTGGAAGGTTGTCAACCTCAATATCCGGAACCACCCCATGACCTTCTATGAGCCATTCACCCTCCGGACTATAGACCCCCATCATCGGAGCACGGGCCAGGCCACCATCACTGAGACGATTGACACCGCTCAGCCATATTTCACCTCCCCACGTACGAGTACCAATGACAGGTCCCATTCCCAGGCGCTTAAATCCTTCTGCGAAAGCCTCCCCATCCGAGGCAGTAAACCGATCTACCAGTACGACCATGTGACCCGTGAAGGCATAGGGCATGTTTGCATAGGGTACTCCGGATCGACTTTTCCAGTAAAACCAGGCTTTTCTTAAAAGTTTCTCCAGGAGAAGGCTCTCAATGTTGCCACCTCGATTGTGTCTCACATCGATGATTAGGCCCCGACGATTAAATACAGGGTAAAAGGATCGATACCATTCCATCAAATCATTGGAGCCCATAGCTCGCAGGTGGAGATACCCAATCTTTTCATCGCTGCTTTCATCTACAGCCAGTCTACGGGTATATTCCCAGTCGGTATAACGCAAATCATAGCTGGAGCTAAGCGGTGTGACAATCACCTGACGACTTTCTGCTTCAGAGACATCCTGGATATCTAAAATCGCCTGCTTGCCCGCTGTATTTCTCAAAAGTGCACTGAGTTGATTGACCTGCAGGGCAGATTCACCATTGACGGCGGTGATGATATCGCCGGTTTCCAGATCGAGATAAGGATCGGCAAGTGGACTTCTTTCATTAGGGTACTCAGGATCCGTTTGGTAGATATAGTCGATTTTAAATCCGGCATCTACCTTTGATAATCGAGCACCAAGATCACCTATTCCTATGTCATCATCGCCCTCCCGAAGATCTCCTCCCCGTACGCTGGTGTGCAGTGCGGACAGTTCTCCTACAAATTCACCAATCAGGTCAGACAGCTCCTGCCGGGTAGTGACTCTATCCAGAAATGCAGCATATTTTTCATACATACCATCCCAGTCAACACCATGCATGTTAGGGTCGTAAAAGTAGTCTCGTTCCATGCGCCAGGCATCCGTAAATATCTGGACCCAATCTTCCTTAGGATCGATCGAAAATCGCCAATTACTTAGGTCTACCTGGGCATCACTTAAATCTGAGACTTTACTGGTGCCCGCTTTAATAATGTATGGGGTTGAGCCTTTCACGATCAGGATGTGTTTTCCTTTACCTGCCAATTGGTAACTTCTGATCCCCTCCGCAATAGCTTGGGGTTTGGGGTCTTCGTTGCTGATCTTCAGTGCCATTAAGTCTGTCGAAGCATCCAGCCCTGTGGATCTGTTAGTAAAATAAAGAGCATCATCATTTATGCTAAGATTTCGGTAGTTGCCAGGCTGCACCGGAAGCTCATAGATTCTTTGCGTGATTGCCTGACGATCGATTCTGAACGTAGTATCGGGCGTTTCTGATGAATTAGCTAGTTCATCCATCGACCGAAATGGAGATCGTAAACCCGTTTTAAGGGCTACCTGGTACAGCTTAATACTTCGATCCAGGTATGCTTCAGGTTGACGGGATCCCCAGGGAGATCCTACCAGACTTTGAAAGTTTCGGTCGGCCAGGTAGTATATCCAGTTGCCATCGGGACTCCAGACAGGAGAAAAACTGTTCGATCGGTCACTTGTTAGTGTAATCTGATCCCCGGAAGAAACCTCATGCAAGTGTATCTGAGAGAACGTATTGGTCGCGCTTTGCTCAAACGCCAGCCAGGTGCCATCGGGAGCCCAACTGACACTCCCAATTCCTTCATCGTTGGTGGAGACCTTCACTTTTTCTCCGGTCTCAAGGTGTAGCAACCATAGGTCCTGAGCAAGGTCTGAGAAAGCAATGTACTTTCCATCAGGAGACGGGTGAGCCTGAAATCTTAACACATCTCCGTCCGAAGTTAGGGGTTCACCACTTGCCAGGCCATTGGATTTCGTGCTGATGAACTCAAACTCTCCTGAGGCATCAGAGAGATATATAATCTCGGTTCCGTCTGCAGAATACACGGCATCCCGATATCGCACACCCTCTTCGCGACCTATTTGTACAAACCGGCCAGATTTATGAGGAGCCACAAAGACCCGTCCTCTGGCCGTAATGACAATACCTTCGCCATCCGGGTGAATATCAACGTGTGTAATATAATCCGAAGGATCTTCTACCCATTTTTCACGCAGTTGCTCGAGATCAGATACTATCCTGATTTCAATCTGACTACTTTCATCATCACTGATGTCATACAACCAAATATCTGCGCCCATTTGATAGACGATCCTGTCATTATGCATGCTGGCGTATTTGACATCAAAGTTTTCATGGTGGGTGTGTTGAGTCAAATCATCACCCTCCGCATTCATCGACCATAGGTTCATGATGCCATCACGATCTGATATAAAGTACACCCGCTCATTGTAAAACATGGGTCGGTGGCTTTCCCCATCATATTCTGCGGTAAGATTGACTGCCTCCACATTACCTTCGCCGTACTTCCAGATCATTCTGGCAGTACCTCCCTTGTATCGTTTAGTGACATTGCCATGGAATGAAGGTCGGACAAAGTAGTAGCGATTAGAGGACTGATCGCTACACATCTCTGTGGCCTGACTCAGAGGTATTATATTCCTTTTACCCGTCGTAATATTCAGCTTGATACTTTGTCGGTCCGGTAGAGTTGCATATTCTCTTGAGCTATAGAGTAAATGGCCGTCAGCAGTCCAGTTCATTACCAGTGAACCCTCGGTTTCATAGGTTTGACGTGTAGGAAGGCCGCCGGCAATGGGCATAGTATAGACTTCTGTCGGTCCTTCATAGGAAGCACTAAAGGCAAGCGTTCTACCATCTGGAGAAATTCGTGGGTGTATCTCCTCACCATGATGAGTGGTCAGCCGCTGGGCCAGTCCCCCTTCGCTGGAAACTGACCAAAGGTCGCCTTCCGCTGCAAATACGACGAGGTCATTATGAATAGTGGGGTATCGATAAAATCCCAGATGGCCCTCCTGGGCAGTTAATACTGTAGAAATTAATAGAAGTAATGTAAAGGTGAGAGTTCTTCGCTGCATCGTGAAAATTAGAAGGTTTGAAAATCATGACCTGAATTCCAAACTACCCGAAACTCAGGACCAACAGTGCAATATACATTACACGGTTCGAGCAGATTACGAAAAAAATCTCAAATTGTTTTGTCCAATCGACCTAGGCAAGCTTGTGGGTGATCATGGCACCATTTACTGGTATAAATGCGTCGCGACCTCAACGAATATGTCGTACACTCATATCACCCAGTGAAAATTTTCTTCGCACTCTGGTACCTTCAGCCAGGGCGACTTCTCCATCACCGAATGAAGTAATAGCAAAGTCCCGGGCCTTGACTTTGATGGTGTTGTCACCGAAGCTGGTGGTGCGAATACTGCCAGTCTCCACATCATATGCGTTGACCCGATTATCACCGAAAAGGGCATAGACCTGCTCACCAATATCGCCACGTTCGATGGTAAGTTTATTGTCTCCATACAAGCCGGCTTTGAAGTGCTCAGTGCGGAGATCCTCGACGTACACATTACAATCTCCGTATACCCGCATCAGAAAGCTGGGTCGATCAATCGTGCCTCGAATGTTTACGTCATCATCTCCTTTTACGATTAGCTTCCGGAGTGTTCTATAGGTGACGTAGGCAGTTACCTCCACATTCCGGTAGTGATCAATCATATAACCATCATTCCGATCAAAGGAGCGTCGATTAAAAGTTCGGGCTCCTTCCAGATAAATACGGAGTGTTCCTCCGGATACATCGTACATCACTTCCTCCTCATCAACTCCCTCTATATCAAATGAGATGTCTGTATGATCACCTTGTATTAATTCTAACCCGATATAGGGACTCAATACTATTTTGTCAAAATCCCTGATGGCCTGAGCTTGCGCCTGAAGGTCTTCCGATACAAAACTTAGAGTGAGGAGAAGGCTAAAAACGTAAAGTTTCTTCATGATCAGATTTGATTATATATACACTTGGACGTGCAAAGCACAGAGTAGTTACAGGGTCTCTTAATTTTCTGCAGAAACTACCCGTATCTGATACGGGTCGAAGGTTACCGTACTCCCGGCAGTGATCTTTTTACCACGTCGTGTTTCTACTTCGCCGTCTACGAGGACTTCGCCAGACTGTATTCTGATTTTGGCTTCACCACCCGTACCTACCAGACTCATCAACTTGAGCAGTTTGGCCAGCTCGATGTAGGGTCGGTTAAGATGAAATTCTAACTCCTCCATAAAGTTTTATTATTTGTGACGCAAAGATCCACTTTTTGTCGTCAAGCAAGCACATAGGTAGTGGAATTGTTACCTACCTTTCTGCGTAATATTTTTATTGCAGTAAAACGAATCAAATGCGGTTTAGACCTCACTCGCTTAGTTTAATTATTCTCTTGTGCATGTCCCTCGGAAGCTGCAAACTGGCTGACATATACAGTGATGTGCCTTCTTCTAAAGATGATCAGAAAATCGAGGAACTCATCACAAGCATTGAGGAGACCTATGGGGGATGGGAAAACTGGAATGCGTTGACCTCAGTTCGCGTCAAAGGGAGTGATGAATGGCCAACGTGGCACTGGCGACTTCTGGTGAATCCATGGAAGGAGCGAAAAGTGGATTTTCAGTTGGATTGGCAGCCACTAAAAGATAATGTCCGAATCGAATTACTATCAGGAAAGCAATCGGGTGAAATCCATGGGGTTCAGCAATGGGTGACGTATGAAATCGCCGATGATAGTGCCATTTTTAAGAAGAACCGGGCTATCGAGTTCCATCTGCCTACGCAGGTGTACTTTTACGAATTTCCATTTCGAATTCGTGAAGCCAATGCCTTTGCCTATGGAGGTACCACAGAGATCGAAGGAAAGATCTACGACCGGATGATGATGAGTTGGAATACCCTGGATCCTCAGCGAGAATTAGATCAATATTTACTATTCATTAATCAGGAAACCTCGCAGGTTGAGTACTTGCAATTCACTGTGCGGGATCAGGGAAAGTTTCCCACTGCTACCGCCCATTATACCGACTTTCGAAAAGTTGGAGACTTCACATTGCCTCATACAGTCACACTTTTCTTTCAAAATGAGCCTCCCGGTAAAAGTATTGGACATATTCTTTCGGTAGAATCTTATGAATTTAATTTGGGAGTTCCGGAAAGTTATTTCCTACCCGATGCCACCTTGAGTGAAGCGAAATAGCCTTATCGGACAATAGTAATATCTCCTGTGTATTTTTCTCCCTCGATTTCTATCAGGTATAGGTATACCGCCATGGGTGCCTCCTTTCCATCGACCATCCCATCCCATCCCTGTCCGGGACTCAAGTCATCCGCGCTGAATATGAGCCCGCCAAATCGATCGAAAACTCGTAAATGATAAGGTAGGCCTCCGGAAGCGAACTGCGGGCAGAAAATATCATTCTGACTATCTCCATTCGGTGAAAAGCCATTGGGGATGTAAACCTTTGGGACTTCGTCACATAAGTTGACAAAGGCGATGCTATCTCGAATGGTGCAGGATCCGAAAGATGCCTCTGCCCAGTATACACCAGGCTCATTTACCGTAAATGAACTCCCCATTGTGCCATCTGACCAGAGTATATCTTCCTGCCCATCCAATGAGAGAGTGAGAGCTTGCCCCTGATCAAAACACGAAGACCGATCCGGACCCAGCGAAAAAATGGCATCTACAACCTCTAGCAGCAATTCAATCACACCGACGCATTCACCATTGGAAGATAGGGTGTCATAATAGAAGCCAGGAGTGTTGATGGTGTCATCACCAAACACCATGAAATCTCCCTCACAGATAGTTGTATCCATCCGAATGGTGTCGGCGCCTAATACCAATAGCACAAATTCTACAATGCTGTCGCAACCAAATTGGCTTTCTAGTTCACGCACATATCTCCCTGTACGATCCAGGATTTGACCGTCGAAATTAACCGTTTCACCAGCGCATATGGTGTCGTAAATGGTGCTGAGGTAGTGAACCTTGACCTCCAGGTCGAGATTTACAATGCTATCACATCCTGTGGGGCTGATGATCGTATCCGAGTAGAAGCCCGTTTCCCCATAGCGCTCATCCCCCAGTGTGTAGAACGTGCCACTACAAATAGTTTCTTCCAGGTTAACGATGATATTACCACCCATATCTTCGTATGTCAAATCATCAAAATAGCTGGACTCTGCCCAGGCTCCCAGCCCTATGGACCCTGTCTCTCTAATATCGTTGTCAATGACACGGATCTGTTCTACATCGTCGATGAGCACAATAATCTCACCGGCACAGGTCCGACTAAGTGTAATTTGAAACCATCGGTCCAGACCTACAATGGGGTCCAGAGAATCCAGGTTTTCAAATACTCCATCCACCACTTTATTCAATGCCAGTACGGGATTGTCGGTCATCGTAGGATTGCAGATGATTTCGTAGTAGTTATTTTCATTGATGTATTGAAAGCGGAAAATGACGTCTGAAACCGGTCCATCTGCATAGCACTTTACCTTGTACCGTCCCCAACTTTGGTCAAACGTCTTGTGTCTGATCATACTGGTGGCTACATCCCCATCATCCTGCTCAAACAATCGCACAGAATACATGTCGGCATAGGCGATGTCACCGGTGATTTCGGCATTGCCAGAAATGAGTGTCCAGTTGTCCAGATTGTTTTGCTCAAAATTGTCAATGATAGGTTGAGCCTGCAGTAGGGTTGCAATGGGTAACAGAAAAAATAATAACCGAGCTCGAAACATGGGGAGCACTCCGATTTTAAATGTTCAATAAAGGTAATATTGCCTGACTGTGTTCGCAACAGCAAAGGAATTATACCTGCTGAACAAGCATTTAAACGATCCGGGGTCGAAATGATTGCAGATAAAGCGACACTATTATCGATATCTGTATTTTCAATTGATGGTAAGCAACAGAAGTATGGAAAGACGTACCACTGCAGAAATGATGGCATTAATCAGAAAGGTAGCTATGGAAAGAGAGGCTGTGCAGGCCGTGATTTTGGAAGGATCAAGAGCGGCTGATGGCACCCAGACCTTGGATGACTTTCAGGATTTTGACATCATATTCCTGGTAGATCAAATCCAGCCTTTCCTCTCGGATCCCAGCTGGATCGATGTTTTTGGACCACGATTGATCACACAGAAGCCTGAGGAGATGAACTTGTACGAATCGGATCCCGTTGAGCCAGGCCGCTACACCTATCTGATGTTGTTCAGCGATCACAATCGTATCGATTTGACTTTGTACGACTTGGGGTTGCTAGAGACCCTTACTTTGGATGATCCTTTCCAGGTCATATTGGACAAAACGCAGATTCTGGATGGTATCGGCCTGACTAAGAGATCTCATAGTGTTTGGCCGCCCTCTCAAAAAGCCTACGAAGATTGCTGTAATGAATTTTGGTGGGTAGTGACCTATGTGGCCAAAGGGATATGTCGTGCGCAGCCTTTTTATGCCCGACATATGATGGAAGGACCGGTTCGTGGGATGTTCCTGCGGATGTTGGGATGGACTGCGGGAGCTCGGCATGGATTTCCTTTGAATCCCGGTAAAGCTGGAAAACGGCTCGGGAAGTTCTTTCCTCAAGAAGAATGGCAGGTTATTCTGGGAACCTGCAGTGACCACCATCAGGAGAATATGTGGAAGGCTGTGTTTCTGATGATGGACTTATTTCATGAGTATTCCCGGGAAGTAGGGAATATACTTTCATTAAAATATAATAGCAAGGAGGCTCAAAATGTCCGAAAGTATTTGGAATATTTGAGAGCTACTTACTAGGCAGAGAATTCCACAGATGAAAAATACAACAGAAATTCAGGATCGGATTTTTGATGATATCCGGCGATTTGAATTATATGACGCAGCTCAGTCCTATGGTCAACAGTATCTAGACGAAGTTTTTGATCGTCCGGTATATCCCTCCGAAGCCGCTTTAGATGGTCTGTGTGTATTTGATGAAGAGCTTTCTGAGGACGCTACGAGCGGGGAGCAAATCATTGATCAATTACACCAATACGGTGCTCCTGCAACACTGACACAGGTGGGTGGTCGTTATTTTGGATTTGTAAATGGTAGTATACTGCCAGCATCATTAGCCGCCAAGATTCTTACCGCTTATTGGGATCAGAATGGGGCTATGCAGGTACTTTCACCGATTAGTGCCCGTCTGGAGATGACGGTTGAAAAGTGGTTAGTTGATCTCTTTGGTCTGCCAGATAACACAGCTGCCGGATTTGTCTCCGGCTCTTCGATGGCTTCGTTTTGTGGGTTGGCTGCTGCCAGGTATCGTATTTACAAAAATCAGGGATGGGATGTAAATGAACATGGATTACGGAATGCGCCTCCCATTCGTATTTTCACAGGTAAGGATGCCCATAGTACCATCCGCAAAGCTATTTCTCTGTTAGGCTTTGGTCAAAGTAATGTGGAATGGGTAGATGTAGATGATCAGGGGCGTATCCAGGTGGACCAGGTCCCGGCATTAGATGATCGGACCATCCTGATTCTTCAGGCTGGTAATGTCAATAGTGGATCCTTCGATAATTTCGGTGCCCTTTGTAAGAAAGCAAAAGATGCGGGAGCCTGGATTCATATTGATGGAGCTTTTGGCTTGTGGGCAGCTGCGGTACCCAACCTCAAATGGTTAGTCAATGGATTAGAACATGGCACCTCCTGGGCCGTGGATGCTCACAAGACACTCAACGCTCCCTATGATAGCGGTATCATATTATGTGCAGATCGGGAGGCACTCGTCAGCGCGTTGCATATGTCAGGTGGTTATATAGTGAAGGGAGATGACCGGGATGGAATGTTCTACACCCCTGAGATGTCTCGAAGGGCCCGCATATTCGAATTGTGGGCAGCTCTCAAGTACCTGGGTAAGAAAGGTATTGCCCAGATGATATCGACCATGTGTCTTCGAGCCCATCAGCTCACCGAAAAATTATCACTGGTCGAAGGTTTTGAAATACCTAATCAGGTAGTTTTCAATCAGGTATTGGTGAAAGCAGAAAGTGATCTGAAGACCGATCAGGTGCTAAAGGCCATTCAGGAAGAAAGAGTTTGCTGGGTGGGTGGATCAACCTGGAAGGGAGAGCGTGTCATCCGAGTCAGCATTTGTTCATGGGCTACTACGTATGATGATATCGTCAAAACGGCAGCTTCATTCGAAAAGGCAATTAAGAGCGTAGGTGTGAACGTTTAATACGATCTACAAATCCAGCATGGCTTTAATGACCTGGTTCTTAGGGTCACTCCACTCCTGGATCTTTTCTGAAAATTCTACAAAATTAGCCTTGTGGGTTACATAGTTTTCCAGTGGAAAGCCATGATTATCAATGGCATTAATGACTTCTTCAAAATCTTGCCGGGTCGCATTTCTACTACACAGTAAAGATATCTCCCGTGCATGCAGGGAGGGATGATGGAATGACAGCTCCCCGTTATATAAACCGACAAGAATATACTGTCCTCCGGCTCCCACATAGTCGATACCTTTTTCCATAGCGGGTTTAATACCGGTAGCATCGAAAGCAACATCGGCCATTTTGCCTTTTGTGATTTGACTTAATTGATCTTGAACATCAGGTCCCACGAGTAGGGAGTGATCTGCCCCAAAGTGCTTGACTGCTTGCTCAAGTCTAAACTCATTTAGATCGCAGGCGATTACCCTGGCACCGTAGGACTTTGCCGACCAGATAATGCCCTGTCCGATAGGTCCACATCCCGATACGACCACCACATCACCGGGATGTAGACCAGCGCGCTTCACGGCGTGCCAGCCTATGCAGAGGGGCTCTATGATGGCCATGGCTGAAGGTGACAGATCTGGTGCTGCGATCAAAAGATCAGAAGGATAGGTGACGAATTCCTGCATCCCACCATCTATATGCACACCAAAGACTTTTAGGGAGGTACAGCAATTGGTTTTTCCCACAACACATGCTCTGCAAGAACCACAATGTATATAGGGAATGATTATGACACGATCTCCAACCTTCAGATGATCAGCGGTCCCATTAATATCTACCACTTCTGCGCTCAGCTCATGGCCCAGAATCCTTGGATAGGTAAAAAAGGCCTGGTTTCCAGCATAGGCATGTAGATCGGTGCCACAGATTCCAACATGCTTAATTTTGAGCAGAGCTTCTCCAGGAGCAGGAGAGGGCTTCTCCTTTTCAAAAACCTTTAGATTGCCCGGGGACTCACAGACTATTGCTCGCATCGTATTCTTCTGTTTTCTGAAAGCTCAATGTAATCCTTTTTATTACTTTCAAAGGACCTTATCATTTAATACAAACTAAAAACAGAACAAATTGCAACGAAGAAAATTTATTAGTAATCTGGCGGCGGGAACTGCCATGTCAGCATGTCTTCCTCTTTATGGGAAGGACCATCAGGTTCAGACAAAATCAAAGGCGAAGATCAAATCAAGCTGCAACATTTACTCATTCAATCAACTTTTGACGGATGGCACCATGACTTTGCCGGAGGCATTCGACCTCTGCGCTGAAATAGGATTTGATGCTGTGGACCCAACGGGATACTATTTTCCCGGCTATCCCGATGTGCCGAGTGACGCCTACATCTACGAAATCAAACGTCATGCATTTGTAAACGGCCTGGACATTAGTGGCACCGGTATACGGAATGATTTTGCTCTTCCGGACCGAAAGGCCAGGCAGGAGAATGTCGAACTCACCAAGCGATGGGTGGAAGTTTCCGCTAAGCTTGATGCTCCTGCATTAAGAGTATTTGCCGGTGCTAAAATGCCAGAGGGAGTACCTCCGTCAGAAGTACATAAATGGATAGTGGATTGCCTTTGGCAATGTGTTGACTTTGCCCGGGATCATGGTGTGATGATTGTTTTACAAAATCACTTCGACGCATTACGTAGTGTAGAGGAAGTCAAATCCGTTCTGGATCAGGTACAGGATCCCTGGTTCGGATTGGAACTTGATATTGGAAGTCAGAGACTGACAGATCCCTATGAGGAGGTGCGTGCTTTGGCACCCTACGCCCGCACCTGGCAGATCAAGGAGTTTGTCTATAAGAATGATCAACAGGAACGCACTGACGTAAAGAAGCTGGTCGATATTTTCATGGAGGTGGGCTATCGGGGCTACATCCCTATTGAGACATTGCCGCCCTCTGATCCACGAGAGCGCCTAAAACCTTTCTTAGAAGAAATCCAGCAGGAAATAGCTTCACGTGGATAATGGGATTTATACGTTAAAGATAAAAAGGAGTGATCTTGAATTTTTTCTCCATCACTCCTTTCTATAGATTCAAACAAGTGGTTAAATGAACAAGAAAATAGCAGGTGAATCAATTCGCTGGGGGATCTTAGGTGTAGGTGATGTGTGTGAAGTAAAGAGTGCTCCCGCCATGCAGTTGATCGATGACTCGTCGTTAGTGGCAGTGATGCGGCGCAATGGAGATAAGGCAGCTGATTATGCACGAAGACATAATGTACCAAAATGGTATGATAATGCCGATCAACTGATCAATGATCCGGATATCAATGCCGTGTATATTGCCACACCTCCCAACGCACATGCGGAGCTTACACGCAAGGTGGCAGAGGCGGGTAAACCCGTCTACGTAGAAAAACCCATGGCACGTACCGACGAAGAGTGCGAGATGATGATTCAGGCATGTGAGCAGCATAGTGTGCCTCTATATGTAGCCTACTATCGGAGATGCCTACCTAATTTTCTCAAAATAAAGGCATTGGTGGATGGTGGTGTACTAGGAGATATTCGTGGTGTTCAAATCAGTCTACTCAAAACAGCCGAATTGTATCAACCGGTAGAAGATCAAAACTGGCGGGTCGATCCATCCATCGCAGGAGCGGGTTATTTTTTTGACCTGGCTTCACATCAGTTGGATTTTCTGGACTATCTGCTGGGGCCGATTGCCGAGACCAATGGATTCGCCACGAACCAGGCCAGCGCGTATGAAGCAGAAGATATTGTTTCCGGCAGTTTCGCTTTCGAAAGCGGTGTGCTGGGTATGGGCATGTGGTGCTTTACTACTGCGCAGGTGGCGACTGAGGAAGTGACTACCTTGATTGGCTCAAAAGGTACTATCAAATACCAAAATTTTGGAGACAACAAAGTGATTTTGGAAACGGACAAAGGGGGTAGAGAAGTATTTGAATTTGAAATGCCCAAACACATTCAGCAACCGCTTATTCAGACCGTGGTCGATGATCTTCTGGGTCGGGGAACCTGCCCAAGCACCGGTGTTTCAGCAGCCAGAACCAACAGGGTCATGTCGAAAATGGTCATCTAGCTGTATTGCCGAGTCGTTTTTTACCTCTTGAAAAGCACTATAAATACTTACCTTGCGAACCTTTTTGAAAAGCTGAGAGATGAGAAAAGGTGATTTAAGGCACCCCAGTAAGAATGCCACTTCATCTAATTTGCATAAGGTAGAAATTGATAGGTTAAGACGGACAGTCAGCTATCAGAAGAAAGTAATTAATGAGCTACGAACTTCATTGAGCTTTAGGATTGGGTGGTTCATTACAGCTCCTGCGAGGCATATCTATACGCTGTATTGGGCAGTTCGCAACGGAGAGTCATTCCGGCAGATCTTTCAAAACTTCCTTCACTTATTATTTCCATCTACCTTTTCACAGTTTAAAACAAAGATTGGCAACAGTATACCATCCTATGACGATCATCAGGAGTATGAGTATGGTATGAGGCGAGTTGCCAGAATGAATTCCGGAAAGGAATCGATACTGTATGTAACACTATTGCTCCCTGATTTTGATGCAAGCAGTGGAGGTCGCAGAGCAACTGAAATATTGAAGATTCTCGCTGAGGATTTCAATGTTGTCATCTATTGTATGCAGGAAGATCCTACAATTAAATATAGAGAGAAGTTAAGCAGACTTGGCATTCAGATATACTTTCAAAGCAGCCTGAAGGAATTTAAGGCGCAGGTCCGTCATATTGACCTCATACTATTCAACTTTTTTAATCGCTATTGGGACTGTAAATTTCTTTTGGATCTATTTCCCATGGCAGCAACAGCGATAGACTCTGTTGACCTTCACTACGTACGGGAGGAGCGATTGATTGGCTTATCTGACGAATATACAGTTGACAAAGTGGAGAAGAATAAGGAGCTTGAGTTGTCCGCATATGAAGCTGCTGATATTGTGTGGGTAGTGTCCGAAAAGGAAAAGGATCTTCTGCAGCAAGAGCTGCCGGGCTTGAATACATGGGTTATTTCCAACATTCATGCAGAAATTGCTCTGGAATATAAAGATCCCGGAACCAATGATATGATTTTTATTGGTGGATTTTGGCATGTTCCAAATGTGTTTGCCGTGGACCACATAGCCAGGAGATTAGTCCCGGCGATACGGGCGAAAATTTCTGATGCCCGACTACTAATAGTAGGAACAAATGCCCCTGATAATGTCCGAAACCTGGCTAAAATAGATGGGGTTGAGTTTCTCGGGCAATTATGCGATGAAGATTTAGCATCACTATATTCACAAGTATTTCTTTCGATTTGTCCCCTGCAGGCAGGTGCAGGAGTGAAAGGTAAAATATGCGAGGCAATTTCCTATCGGGTACCAGTTGCTACCAATAGTATTGGAAATGAGGGTTTAGATTTGACCCTTGATGAGGCCTTTATTTCCGACAATGATGAGGAACTTGTCCAAATGATAGTTGGAGCTATGTTAAGGGAGAGAGATCTCGAGGAAATGACCTCTCGTGCCATTGAAAAACTCCGTAACCTCGTAGAACCACACAAGGTGCGGTCCGTCATTATGCGCAGCATGCGATTTGCGTTAAATGAAGATCATTCATATTTGTACTCTCTCAGAGACTTGTTGCAGATTAGTTATGATACAAGTACTCTTCATCCACGGATAGCTCAACAGATAGAACAGCTCTTGCTCTCTGATAATAAATTTGATGACTTTGAGGTGGTCCAATGTACTTCTAAAAATGAATACGATTCTTATAAAGGAAAGACTAGATCTATACAGGTGAAGAGACGTGAATTTGAGAGGGAAATATGGTTAGAATCAGACAGAAAGCAACTTGATCTTCCCATATTTAATCCGATATCTCAATCCTACAAGAATGTACATGTGGATAATGCAGGTGGATATCAGGTTTATAACAATGTAACTTTCCCCAATTGGAGAGAATCCCAGATCGATCCTGTGTCAGGTCTAAATGGACGCATGAGGGCCGCATACCTATTTCTTTTGTCGATAGTTACTGAATTGCCTGCTTCTCCAGAAGTATATACTACTGAGGCTAAGACACACTTTTTCAAAGTGTTGAAATCAAGATGGCCAAATATGATGGGCAGTGAATTTTTTGGCGATGAATATGCA
>JAUILM010000838.1 GCA_030432855.1 Bacteroidia bacterium | reverse complement strand
TGGAGGAATACATTGATGCAGATATCACGAAAGTATCTGCTGTCACTGGCAGAAAGGACTGGAGAAACAGCCCATATCGCCATGCTGGAAGGTAGTCAGACCATCATTATTGACAATGAGATGAGTCCTCAATCTATCGGAGTCACGGTCAAGAAAGGAGATACAGGACTTATCTATTGTACTTCGGTGGGTAAGGCATTGATACTCGATCATAGTCGAGAAGATGTTATAAATCTTCTGGGTGATGATCCCTTGACACCCAGGACACACAAGACCATTCGCAGTGTAAACTCGCTAATCAGTGAATTGAACACATACAGGCCCAGTGGGTATGTCATCGATGATGAAGAATACAATCTCGGAGTACGGTGCATTGGGGTACCGATTCGGGATGTAACGGGACGAATTGTAGCGGCGCTGGGTATTTCTGCGCCATTGAATAGAATGCCGGAAAGTAGATTTCCAAAAGCTGCCAGAATCGTAATACAAATTGCTAATGGAATCAGCAGTGAGCTGGGTGCTCAGGTTCCCATGGAAGTAGAACAAGCCTAGGAAGGTGTTGAAATACTAAGGTTGATGCTGCAGCCGTAAATCATTGTGCCTGACGAGGCGAGATCGAAGGAGACTACCTGTAGGTAATCGACTGAGGAACAACGAAGTGAGGCGCAAGGAGAACGGCTGAACATCTAAAATATGGAGATAAAAATATAGTGTCCCAGCGCGAGCTGAGTATTTCAACAGTTTCCTGGAGACCCTCCCACAACCGAACTAATTTGTGACCATATTTTCGCTTGCTGCCACGTCAGTCAGGTACCCATATTTATGAATCTCTATTTAAACACTACTTGCTATGAAAGTGTACTTGATCTTATTAATGTTCCTTATTGGGTTCGTGCTCACACTCCATCTTGCGATGAATGCTCAGGTGGGAGTTATTGTGAAAAATGCAAAAATGGGTAATGCCATTTTTTGGACTATCGGTGCTGTTACGGCTATTATCATCGGTCTGACATCCTGGGAACCCGAAGTATTTTCCCGGCTAAAAGAAGTGCCGGTGTGGTTACTTACCGCAGGCATCATGGGCGCTGCCCTCGTTTTCGGTATAGCCTGGGTAATGCCACAAATTGGAGCCGGACCAGCATTTGTAATGATGATCGCAGCTCAAATAATCACGGCGATGGTCTTCTCTCACTTTGGCATTTTGGGATCCCCTCAAGAACCCATATCACTCATGAAATTACTGGGAGCATTAATGCTGATCGGAGGGGCGAGCATTGTGACATTTGCTAAATAAAAAAAGAATAAAAAATGAACAGGGACCACCAATATTCTCGCAGAGATTTCATCAAGACTGCCGGCCTGGGAGGACTTGCCGCCCTATCTCCTACCCTGGCACTGGCGAAAGAAAAGAAATTCAAAATCGGATCCACATTTATTTTGTGGGGGTACGGTGCAGATAATTTAGAGCCCGCCCTCCAGGACATGGCCGAAATCGGATATCACTCTTTTGAGACCTTCGGATTTGTCATTCAGGACTGGGAAGAAAAAAGAGGAGGTTTTTCTGAAATAGTAGCAAAATATAAGGTCCCTATTACATCCGCTTTTTGTTTGTGCGATGTGCTCGATCCGTCCAAGCGAAAGGATGAAATAAAGAAATTGCAGCACTGGGCCAAACTTACCCGTGATAGTGGTGGGAAAGTGATTGAGTACTGCCCCTCACCCGTAAATAATCGATGGAGGGCTGAAACGAAGTACGACTACAAGGAGCATAAAAAAAATATCATTGACTCCATGAATGACTATGCAATGGCCGTCAATGATATTGGTCTGGTCTGCGCATTACATCCTCATACTGGTACGCCGATTGAGACCTCCGAAGAAGTCTACTTTGCCATGGAAAACCTGGACACGAGACATATGAAATTTGGACCCGACGTAGGGCAGTTGGAAAAAGGTGGCGCGGACCCTGTGAAAATCTGCAAGGATTTCATGGAATTAATTGAACACGTCCATCTCAAAGATTATTCAGGTGGTGAATACTACCATGGCTACTCACCACTGGGAGAAGGGACGGTCAACCTTAAGAAAATTCTAAAAATGCTGGAAAAGAAAAAAGACAACATGGCTGGTGAAATCATGTTCGAACTGGATTATAATGGAGAGAAAGCACCTCCCAGAGAACCCGGTAAAGCAGCAAAAGATTCAAAAGATTATTTAGAAACACTAGGCTATAAATTTTAATGCACAATAATAAATTATGATTGATACAGAAATCAAAAAAGTACCCGTGTCTATTAACGGAGAACCGGTCTTCTCCGCATCAGGCAACTTCTTTGAAATCTATAATCCAAGCACCGGAGGTATACAGGCGCTGGTGCCAAAGTGTACCCGTGGTGAAGTCACCTCTGCGATCGAAGCAGCCCACGCCGCATACAGCTCATGGAGCGACACACCTGTCACCAAGAGAGTGCAGGTGCTCTTCAAGTTCCGTGATTTAATCGATCAAAATCTGGATGAGCTTATTGAAATGTTGGCTCGCGAAAATGGTAAAGTTTGGAGTGAGGCAGCAGGAGACGTCTTAAAAGCAAAAGAGGTAGTTGAGCTAGCTTGCGGAGCTCCCACTTTGCTAATGGGAGAGTCTTTGATGGATGCATCCAGTGGTTTTGATACCATTTTATATCGTGAGTCTCTGGGTGTATATGTGGGCATCGCACCTTTTAATTTCCCTGCTATGATTCCTATGGGATGGTTGATGCCCCTGTGCATTGCCACCGGCAACACCCTGGTCCTCAAAGCTTCGAATATTACCCCCTTGACG
>JAUILM010000045.1 GCA_030432855.1 Bacteroidia bacterium | reverse complement strand
ACAGACATACGTTGAGCAGGAAAATAAAAATTTACGCTTCCAGATTGTGTACAATTGGCGGCCGCAGTAGAAAATTATGGCTACGTAGCTCAGCTGGTTAGAGCACAGCATTCATAATGCTGGGGTCACTGGTTCAAGTCCAGTCGTAGCTACCATATAAATCAAGGGGTTAGAGAAATCTAACCCTTTTTTTATACCTTCAAGATCATCTGTAAGTCCACAATAAGTCCAATTAGCATTAAATTTAAATGTTTTTACATCTCGTACTGCTATTGATTAATTGCCTTAATAACCCCGCATAGTTAGATTGATAACACGAAGTCAAAAATCTTGGAGTTAAGGATGACATCTCCCGAATGGTTTGATCTGAAGAACTATCCTCGAGAACAAGATCCAAAATATTGGATCTTAATGATCGGTATTCGCATCTCCCTTTTGAAACGCCTGGAAAATCTCAAGGATTTTAAAAAAAAGCATATCCACTTTGAAAAAGTTATAGAAAAAACAATAATACATGCCCACCCAAAAAGTGATTACGATACTGCTTTGGCTCACTTTGAAAGGTCGGCCTGGAACCATAACCATAACCTCCCATCAATAATTCCCATGTCAGTAGAGGACCTGGAAGCCATCAAAAATTGGAGTAATGCCTCCTCCGATTACAAAGAAAACCTGGAAATTTCGGATAAGTATTTCAGACTCAATACTCGAACATTGAACGAAATACGATCAAATATGCCATTCAAAAAAAGGCAAGATCGAAATAATGAAATAAAAACGAGGTAGTTGGCAGGAAGAGCCGGCCGCTTAGTGATTTTGACCAATGGGAGAGGGGAATCGAAAAGCCGGGCTATGCCCCATTTTTGATCAATCTAAGCAAAAATACTGAGGACATCGTGAAAGATATCAAGGTATTGAAATCAACCCTGAAGCCAGAATTTATAAGGGATAGGGACAGAAACCTCCTGTATTTCAACCTCTGGAACTCAAGAGTTTTACCTTATTTCGATTTAAAAACATGGTTCCAAATAAATAACCAGAGAACCACCAACTCGAAGTATGGTCAGTTACTTTGGCCCGAATCTATAAATGAAGAAATAGACTTGTCTGAAAGAGTCAAAAAAACAATAAGAAAATATTATAAGAAAGTGTTTATGGATGATTTTTTAAACTCCCTCTCCTGACATTCTTGCCAAAAAAGGGGTAGTGAAAACACAAGAATTCATACCCTGATCTCCCCCTTCAAATTATTTAGGCTATCCGTCACATACTAATACAGACGATGGATGGCCAATGAATACCAAACCTTTTGAAGAATTACATAACGAGAAAGAGACCGCCGAACTTCTCTACACAACGCCCGGCTGCATGAAGCAGTCAAGGCATACAGGCCTACTATACGGAATGCCAGCCCCCTCATTTATCAAAATGGGCCGGAAAGTCATGTATAAAAAATCTGAAATTATTAAATTCAGGAATCAATTTCCTGAGTTTAGTAACACTGCTGAAGCCTACTTGTACTATGAGCAAGGATAGAATGTTAGCAAGACTCCTTTACAGAGGAGACAAAGTTTATGTTGACCAGGGAATTTTAAAGATTTTTCCCAAAAGCGGCAGGCCTGTTTCTGAGCCATTTTACAAAAAGCATCAAATGGAAATGCTTAGCGATATCGCCAGACTGACTGACCAAAAATTTTATATCTATGAATCCTACTCAACTGGTAACTATGACGGGGGACTATATCCAGGAATTACACTGTTCTTTACTGAAATACCCGGACACGAAATAAAGCATGTACACTTCAATGCCAACCTGAAAAGGATGAGAAAGACCAAAAATGGGGCAGTCGGGGGGCCTTTACCAAATGGACAGTTTCGAGTGGGCAAACTTTCAGCATTTTTCAAATTCTGGATAAGAACCAGCTTACCCTTTCCACCACGAATGTCTGCTTTTCATGATTACATGGGCAATCTGAAAAGATTTGTTTTCTTTGGCTTTTTATCAGAGAAGAACAATAGAATAGATAAAAGTAGCCTAAATCCTATATCCGTTAGTTATGAGTATATTTTTACATTATTCACGCGAAACCACTCAGACAACCAGCAAACAAATCACGGTCAACACCCATACAAAAGACAGACAACACCGCCAAACAAGGATATCCATAATACCTTTATAAATCATAGGATTGGAGAAGATTCTGATACGTGCAGAAACAGCTACGATATGAGTAATCAAGGAAATGCGATACACGAGAGACATATTCCTTCTATTAAGAAGAAACGACCAGAAGACCAAACAGACGATGAGTGGATTGCAGACAATATGTCTGAAGATGATTCAGTTCCCAGTTATCCATATCATTAAACAATGACGGCATAATTAGTTAAGATTAGTTAAGTTTTAAGTACTGATAAAGAATCTATGGCTCTAAATAATAAGGAAGAATTTAATTAGCCTTGATATATTCATAACTAATACTAGTGTGAAAACAAAATACATGTCATAAAAGCCTACTTTTCTAGATTTACCCCTCCAAATAACTAATCAATACTAGAAAATGAAACCACGAAAGCTGCCTTGGGTAACTGAGACTATATTCAAGAAGGTTTTACATTTATCCAGCTCTATTTAGGAATTTCTTATGCTGAAAAAGCTATGGAAAAGAACTGTTGAAGTTGCCAAACTTTATACAGGGACGTTTATAACAGTTATGTTTTTAAATCAGTTATTGTTTTTTGGCCTTTGTCTGAATCCAATCTGTCTAGTAGCGGCTATGCCACATGTTCTATTTATAACTGTGGTAATAGGGACCTGGATAAACAAAAACAATAAATGGGGCAAGAAGGAAACTGATATTACTGGAAGTATGAATTCAGCGGCTAAAAAATTAGATTCACTAGCTATAAAAGCTGAGAGTTATGCGGAAAAATTAAAACGCGATGCAGAAGAATTACAGAAACAACAAAAAATACGACATATTCAAGCCAGGGCCAAAAATGACACTAAAACCTCAGCTAAAACATTTTCTTCAGACAATAAGAGCGTAAGCACTTTTGCAAGATATGGACAAAACTCGTTATGGCATATTACCCACAGAGAAAATATCCCAGGAATATTAAAGCATGGCCTGCTTTGTAACAGTTCCTTGACCAAGGCCATAGAGAGTGAAAGTATTTTTGATATATCTGATCCTGGTGTTCAGGCTAACCGTGAGAAACTAGATCCTATTTATCAAAGAAAAATACATGATTATGTACCGCTATATATTAATCCCAAAAATCCGATGATGTTCAAAAAGAAAGAAAATCTCAAAGAATTATGCTTATTGGAAGTTTCGCTAGAAATTCTGAATTACCATACGTTCTTACTTAGTGATGGTAATGCTGCATCCAAAGACACCAAATTTTTCAATTCATTAGATGGCGTCAAGTACCTACCCTGGGCCGTTCTGAATGCTGATTACTGGTCAGATTTTGATGATGGAAAAAGGAAACGATGCTCCGAAGTCTTGATAAGTAGTAAAATCGAACCCAAATATTTCCTGGCTATCCATGTATATTCCGAAGAAACGGACAGATATCTCTACTCAGTAACCGGAAACTCTAAAATTAACGTCTATCAATCAAAGGACATGTTCTTTTAGTTATGAGTTTAACTATTATCACTGGCAATATTTTTACCACCTCATGCCAAACCATAGTGAATACTGTCAATTGTGTTGGTGTTATGGGTGCTGGACTGGCACTGGAATGTCGCCTTAGATACCCGGGCATGTACTTGAAATATCAGGATCTATGTAAAGAGCACAAGATCGATATCGGCCTACTTTGGCTTTATAAATCGTCAGACAAATGGATTCTGAATTTTCCTACCAAGAAAGACTGGAAATACCCTTCAAAAACGGAATACCTCAAACAGGGACTAGAAAAATTTGTATCCACCTACGAGGAAAAGGGGATTGAATCAGTAGCTTTTCCACTTCTAGGGGCAGATAAGGGTGGAATCCCTCAAGAAAAAAGCCTGCAAGTAATGAGGGAGCATCTTGAAGACGCCCACCTCGAAATTGAAATATATCTGTACGATCCAACAGCCAAGGATGATTTATACGAATCCACCAAACAATGGTTGCTCAATCAAGATAGCGAGTTAATTAAGGAGAAAACCAAAATAAAGGGCCAACAGCTGAATAAATTGTTACAGGCCCTGGAACGTGATGACATCGTGCAGTTAAATCAGTTAGCTAAGATAGAGGGTATTGGTATTAAAACTCTGGAGAGAGTCTTCATAGCGGCAGATTCCTCGCTAAATCCAGGTTCAGGAGTACCCAATCAGCAATCCTCTCTATTTGATTAGTGGCAAATCTCAAACCTTCAGTGCTGGATCACCTCTTTTTCAGGTTTCCTGAGGTTGCCAGATATCCCACTATTCCTTATCCTGAGCGTCCTTTCAGGTATTTAACGGAAGCCTTAGCAACAAGGAATAATAATGATAACTGGCGAACTCAAATCCAAAGTCGACCGTATCTGGGACACCATGTGGTCCGGCGGCATCTCCAACCCTCTCTCTGTAATTGAGCAACTGACCTATCTGCTCTTTATCAAGCGCCTCGACGAACTCCAAACTCTGAAGGAAAACAAGACCAACCGCACCGGAAAGCCCATGGAAGAGCCGATTTTCAACAAAGATCAGGACACCCTTCGCTGGTCCCGCTTCAAGGAAACAGCCCCTGAGACCATGTTTGAAACTGTCCGGGACGAGGTATTCCCCTTCATGAAAACTCTGGGTCAGAAAGGCGATGGAGATGGAGAAAGTGGCTCCACCTATACCCACCACATGAAAGATGCAATGTTCATGATGCCATCACCCCGCGTACTGGCCAACGTGGTTGACCAGTTGGACAGCATCGACATGAGCGATTCTGATACCAAGGGGGATCTATACGAATACATGCTAGGTAAGATCGCCAGCGCTGGCCAGAACGGTCAGTTCCGGACGCCTCGCCACATCATCAAGCTGATGGTGGATATGACAGCTCCCACTCCCAAGGACACCATCTGCGACCCGGCCTGTGGTACGGCTGGCTTCCTGGTAGAGGCCTCGGAGTACCTGGTTGCTCATCACAGCGATGCCATCTACAAGACCGAAGAAGCCCGCCAGCGCTTCAACAGCCAGACCTTTCACGGCTATGACTTTGACACCACTATGCTACGAATCGGTAGCATGAATATGCTTCTGCATGGGGTAGAAAATCCGGACATCCGCTACAAAGACTCCCTGGAGGAATCCCTAGACAATGACGCGGAGAAATATTCCCTGATTCTGGCCAACCCCCCCTTCGCCGGAAGCCTGGATTACGAATCCACCGCAAAAGACCTGCAGCAGGTGGTCAAGACTAAGAAAACGGAACTACTCTTCCTCGCCCTCTTTCTGCGCCTGATGCAAACAGGTGGCCGGGCAGCGATCATCGTACCGGACGGCGTGTTGTTCGGTTCTAGCAATGCCCACAAAACCCTCCGCAAGATCCTGGTGGAAGACCAGAAACTGGATGCCATCATTTCCATGCCTTCCGGGGTATTCAAACCCTATGCCGGCGTCAGCACGGCCATCCTGCTCTTCACCAAAACTAATTCCGGCGGTACGGACAATGTCTGGTTCTATGATATGCAGGCGGATGGTTTTTCACTGGATGATAAACGCACGCCCCAGTCGGACAAGAATGATCTGCCGGATATTCTGGCCCGGTGGCAAAACAGGGAGGCTGAAGGAAAGCGGAAAAGGACTGAGCAGAGTTTTTTAGTCCCCAAGTCTGAGATTGCAGAAAATGACTATGATCTTTCCATCAATCGATACAAAGAGGTGGAATACGATGAAATTGAGCATGAGCCGCCACAAAACATTCTTTCGAAAATTAAGAAATTGGAAGATGAGATATCTAAAGGCTGTGAAGAACTGGAGCGACTATTGGGATGACTTTTCCGAGAGTACAGCTTGGCGATATTGCTGACTATATCAATGGAGTAGCTTTTAAGCCCGCAGACTGGGAAGAATCAGGAAGGCGAATTATTCGTATCCAGAATCTAACCGATAGTGGTAAACCTTATAATCGCACGAATCGAGAAGTTGCAGAAAAATATCATGTTTTACCAGGTGATCTATTAGTTTCCTGGTCTGCAACATTAGGTGTATTTACCTGGACAGGGCCGGATACAGCTTTAGTAAATCAACATATATTCCGTGTAGTGCCAGATTCTGATCGGATCGACTCTAACTATCTTCGGCACATGCTTGTAGATGCTTTAAATTATATGGAAAGGCACCTTCACGGAGCCACAATGAAGCATGTTAATCGACGTGAATTCTTGGCAACTACCATCCCTCTCCCTCCCCTCCCGGAACAAAAGCGCATCGCCGCCATCCTGGAGGCCGCTGATGCACTCCGCGCCAAGCGCCGCGAGTCCATAGCATTGCTGGATGACTTGCTCCAATCCACTTTTCTGGACATGTTTGGTGATCCAGTGAAAAATCCAAAGACTTGGCCAGTTTTTAGTATCGCAGAGCTAATCCAAGAAATGCGGAGCGGTGCGAGCCTAAAGCCGGAAGATTTCACTACGTCAGGATTTCCAGTGCTTCACAAAGGAGCAATAAAACCCAATGGTGTCGTCGAGCTGGATTTAGGTAAGAAGACATTTGCGAGTGATGAGTACGCTCAATCTAAGCCGAAATCGCTAATTTCGAAGGAATTCGTTGCGGTGACACTTCGTGATCTGGTGCCTACTGGCCCGAGTATTGGCCTTGCAGCTAATCTCGAGAGAAATGAAAGAGACGAATATTTACTTGCACAGGGAACATATGGCTTTCGCCTGAATCGTGATTACATAAACCCTGATTATTTTGTTGCACTTTCAAATGATGTTGGTTTTAGGACTGTGTTGAGACGGTTCGCGGTTGGCAGCACACAGATTCATATAAGATCTCCGATATATCAAGGAATTAAAATCCCGGTACCACCAATTGGCTTGCAGCGAGATTATGCGCGAATATTTGAGTCCATAGAGGGCCAGAGAATTCGTCTGCATACGCATCTATCTGAGTTGAATAGACTGTTTCATTCTCTCCAATCTCACGCGTTTGGTGGTTCGTTATGACTATGAAAAATACTGCTCAACATCATGCTCCACTGCATCACGATGATACTTCAACACAAACTCATGGCTGTCGCCATACTAATCCGGATATTTGTGCAAAGAATATGATGCAGGGTATCTGTGCTTTTGCAAATACTGATGGCACTTGTTATTCACCTCCTGCATCCTGGCCTAAGCAGTATAAAAAGCTCAAGGCTGATGCTTCTAATACTACGGTGCAATAAGAGTATTAACAGATGAGCAACTTTGCCTTCCTGCCTGACGAATTCCGAGACATCGCGGAATCTGCTGTGCTGGCGGAAGGTCATGTTATGGGCGATCCACGCGCCGCCTGCTTCCATGCCCGCTTTACCCTGGAAGCTATCGTGCACTGGCTTTATCGCTATGACCCTGAACTGCGCACGCCCTATGACAACAGTCTAGGGGCATTGCTCCATGAAACGTCTTTCCAGAACCTTTTGCCCCAGGCTGTATTCCAGAAAGCCCGTGTTATCCAGAAGGTCGGCAACCAAGCTGTCCATAATCCCCGCCCGATAAAGGAAAGCGATGCCCTGCAGGCGGTGAAGGAACTGCACCATATCTGTTACTGGCTGGTGCGTACTTATGCGCCCAAGGCCTCCCGGGAAGGGGCTGGCTGGCGTGATGATAGAGTTCCCCTTCCAGCTAGTGCTGAAGCCGTAGTCCCACGCCAGGAACTCGAAACACTGGAAGCCAAACTGACCGAACAAAGTCAGGCCGTCCTGAAACAGCAACAGGAACGGGATATCCTGAACCAGGAACTGCAACAGCTTAGGGAAGAACTGGCCCAGGTCCGGGCGCAGGCTGAAGCCACGCCGGATACCCATGACTATTCAGAAGCAGCGACCCGCCATTACCTGATCGATGTGGAACTCCACCGTGCCGGCTGGCCCCTGGACCAGCTCCGGGATAGGGAATATGAAGTCACCGGCATGCCCAATAATAAAGGCCTTGGCTTTGTGGATTACGTGCTCTGGGGTGATGACGGCAACCCCCTGGCCGTGGTGGAAGCCAAGCGCACAACGGTGGATGCCCAGGTGGGTCAGCAACAGGCCAAACTCTATGCCGATTGCCTGGAGCAGATGACAGGACAGCGGCCTATCATTTTCTACACCAACGGTTACGACACTTGGCTCTGGGATGATCTGCAATACCCTCCTCGCCGGGTCGCAGGTTTCTACAAGAAAGAGGAACTCTGGGCGCTAATCCAGCGTCGGGAGCTAAAGAAGTCCCTGGATGTGGCACAGGTCAAGGATGCCATTGTCGAACGCTATTATCAGAAGCGAGCAATCGGCAGTATATTTGAACAGTTCACCAAGTCACGGCGCAAGGCGCTGTTGGTCATGGCCACGGGTACAGGTAAAACCCGCACCGCCATTGCACTGGTGGATGTTCTGCAAAGGGCCGGTTGGGTCAAACGCGCCCTGTTTCTGGCTGACCGGGTTTCCCTGGTGAACCAGGCCGTGAATGCCTTCAAGACGCACCTGCCGGAATCCAGCCCGGTGAACCTGGTGACAGAAAAAAATACCGAGGGCCGGGTGTATGTGTGCACCTACCCCACCATGCTCAATATGATCGATGAAACAGATGGCGGCGAAGCACGTTTTGGCGTCGGTCATTTCGACCTCATCATTATCGACGAAGCCCACCGCTCCGTGTACCAGAAATACGGCGCCATCTTCCGCTATTTTGATTCTCAACTGGTGGGACTAACCGCCACGCCAAGAGAGGAAGTGGACCGGAATACCTATGACCTGTTTGAACTGGAACCCGGTGTGCCTACCGATGCCTATGAGCTGGAAACAGCGGTGGCTGACGGCTTTCTCAACCCGCCCCGGGTGCAACAGGTGGATCTGCGCTTTCCCCGTGAAGGTATTGATTACGACTCCCTGAGCGATGAAGAGAAAGAGCAATGGGAGGGCCTGGACTGGGGGGATGATGTCCCACCAGGCACGATACCGGACCGGGTGAATGCCACGGCCATCAACAACTGGCTGTTTAACAAGGATACCGTGGACAAGGTGCTGGAATATCTCATGCTCAACGGCAATATGGTTGAGGGAGGTGACAGGCTAGGCAAAACAATCATCTTTGCCCGCAACCATGAACATGCCAAGTTCATCGAAGAACGCTTTAACTTCAACTATCCCCACTACAACGGACACTTTGCACGCATTATCGATAACTATGCCAAGTATCCCCAGTCACTAATTGATGACTTCTCCCAGAAAGACAAAGCCCCGCATATCGCGATTTCAGTGGATATGCTGGATACCGGGATCGATGTACCGGAAGTGGCCAACCTGGTGTTCTTCAAACCCGTCTATTCCCGCATTAAGTTCTGGCAGATGATTGGTCGTGGTACACGCCTCTGCAAGGATCTGTATGGCCCAGATGAGGACAAACAGGATTTTCGTGTCTTTGACTTCTGTTTCAACTTTGATTTCTTCCGGGAAAATCCCAAGGGTATAGAAGCTGGTGGCAGTATCCCACTGGGTAAACGTCTGTTCCGTGCCAGGGTGCAATTACTGGGACAGGTGCAAATGACAGAAGAACTGGACCCCAATGCCAACCTGCGCAACAGTCTGAAAGAGTCCCTGCATGACGAAGTAGCCGCTATGAATGAGAACAATTTTATAGTTCGTATGCACTTGCAGGATGTAGAACGTTACAAGGACCGGAGTAATTGGGACCAGCTATCTGATTCAGACCGACATACCTTGATTTCCAATGTCGCTGGTCTACCCAATGAACTGGAAACCGATGACATCGAATCCCGGCAGTTTGATTTGATGGCACTACGCATGCAGTTGGCACTGGTGGAGGGCAATAGCATCGTCCTAGAGACAGGCCGAAAGCGAATAACTGAAATTGCTATGTTGCTGGAAGAAAAAACCAGTATTCCTGCGATCAAGGCACAGCTAGGTTTCCTTGCCGCATTACAGGACACCGCCTTCTGGGAAGGAATTACCCTCGATACGCTTGAAGAAATCCGACTAAAACTACGTGGACTTATGCCTTTCCTGGACAAGAAAAACCGGATTATCGTCTATACGGACTTTGAGGATGAAGTCACCAACGTCCGAGATGAGGAAATGGTAAAAATGCCAAAGATGACCGGCGCGCAGTACGAGAAAAAGGTCAAAGATTACCTATCCAATCACAAAGATCATCTGGTGATTCATAAATTACGGAGCAATCACCCACTCACACCTAAAGACCTTGAAACCTTGGAGAAAACTTTAAAGGATATTGGGGAAGAAGATGGTGAAGTCTTGTTATCAGGCTTACTGACGCGCACAGGCGCACCCAGCCTTGCCTGGTTTGTACGTAGCATGGTCGGCATGGACAGACAGGCAGCCCAAGAGGCCTTTTCTCAATTTCTTACCGATTACAGCCTTACGCCAGCCCAAATTCGCTTTGTGGAAATGGTGATTGACCAGCTTACGGCCAGGGGTGTGATGGACCCAGCCACGCTTTATGAACGTCCATTTACAGACCTTAATGCTGGTGGACCGGATGCATTATTTGTAGGAAAAGAAAATGTGGTCGAAGGCATATTTGAGGCCCTGAAAGTAGTGAATTCAGGGCTGGAAACAGAGGCAGGATAATCGTAATAAAGAAAACTGAATAAGGTTAAATTGGTTCTTAAAAAGCTGAAAATCCGGATCAAATCATGTAAGAGATAATTGGCACTTAACTTCATGAAATCAACCTGAAACGCTTATTCGCATATGGACTACAACAATTTCCGCTTACTCTTAGTAGGACAGTTCCACCACTCTGCGCTCATCTATTGACACTCTTTTTGAGCAGCTGGAAGTATCGACATCTGGGACTAACAGGCCTATAGTATCTGACAGAAAAACATAGCCATTTTTCTGTCAGGAAAGTCATGAAAATTTCAAATAAATCAGTTTCTGATCAAATAGTTAGCACAATATACGGCAACAAGAGGGGTTGGGTTTTCACTCCCGACCATTTCAAGCACTTAGGGAGCCGTGACAGCATCGATTCAGCCCTTAAACGCTTAAAAAAATCCGGCTTAATCCGCCAACTGGCCCGAGGTCTATATGACTACCCCAAAATGGATTCTGAACTGGGCATACTGGAGCCATCAATAGATGGTATTGCTCGGGCACTGGCTGGCCGTGATGCCGTCAGGCTGCAGCCATCGGGCGCTTATGCCGCCAACCTGCTGGGGCTTTCCACCCAGATTCCGATGAAAGTGGTCTATCTCACAGATGGCCGAGGTCGAACTGTCAAAGTCGGCAAGCGGGAAATCACTCTCAAACAGACGACTCCTCGTAATATGGCTACATCCAAGAAAGTGAGTGGTCTGGTCATCCAGGCCCTTCGCTATATAGGTAAGGAGAAAGTGGATAAAGAGACCATCCAGAAGCTCAAGAAAAAGTTGAGTGAAGAAGAACGAACACAATTGCTGAAGGATATCCGCCATTGCCCCGCCTGGATAGGGGATGTTTTTCGGAAATTATCAAAGGACGAATTTGAGTCAGGGAAAGAAAATAACCTATGAACAATCTACTGGAAATGAAACCGGACCGCCGTCGGTTGATCTTTGAACAAACCGCAGCAAAAATGAATTTAGCAGAAGTGGGCGTGGAAAAAGATTTCTGGGTATGCTGGATTCTGGATAAGTTGTTTAACCTATCGTGTAGAGAAAACATCACCTTTAAGGGAGGCACTTCGTTATCGAAGGCGTGGAGTCTTATTGAGCGTTTCTCTGAAGACATTGATATCACTATCCACAGAGATGCGCTGGGCTTTGGTGGTGAAAATGCTCCCCATGAAGCACCTAGCAAAAACCAGCGCAAGAAACGTCTGGTTGCCCTCAAAGAAGCATGTGAGGGATATATCAACGGTCCATTATATGCAGAACTGGATGCAGCGATTACGGCCGACCTGCCTGACAGAGAGTCTTGGTCAATAAAACCTGATGATGAAGACAGACAAACACTGCTTTTTGTCTACCCCACTGTGCTCCCCACACCAGCTGATTACCTACGTCCCTGGGTAAAAATTGAAATGGGTGGCCGAGCTGATGTCGAACCTTCCAAAATAGTGTCTATTAAACCCTATGTAACTGAAGCCTTTCCGGATGTACTGCCAGATCCACAAATACAAGTTCGGGCAATGCTGCCAATTCGTACTTTCTGGGAAAAAGCTCTGCTGTTACATGAAGAGAATTTTCGTCCGGCTGACAAAAAACGTAAAACCAGTATGGCAAGGCATTATTATGATCTATACCGTATGATAAAAAGAGGAATTCATGATGAGGCAGCCGCAAATCTTGAATTATTTGAGTGTATAGCAACCCAACGAGAACTGTATTTCCAGTACACATGGGTAGACTATGAAACTCACCAAAAAGGACAACTTCAGATTATTCCGATTGAAGCATATATGTCTGACTGGCAAGCAGATTACAGCAACATGCAGAAAGAAATGTTCTTTGGTGAAATACCCAAGTTTGAAGACATCATATCTGAGGTTAAAGACTTTCAGGATAAATTTAACTTGGTTACAGACTAACGGCATTAAGAAGACAGGAGGTCAGATAGCATGTTATGGAGACTCACTAAAGGGGAAAGACTCGATATTCTATTCGCTATTCACCATGCAATAGCAAAAGGGCTAGCTGACCCAACTAAATCAGAACCACAGCTGATTGCCAATATAGTCAAAGAATTACCTGACGCCCTCAACAAGATCTCTTTGGGAAGCAGAAAATCATTAGCTACTGGCGGTGTCTTTATTCATGCCAGCCCTTTTGTTACTTGCGAGAACTTTCCCGAACCAAGCCCAAAATCAGTCGAAATAGGAGATCTATTACTTGTAAGAACCGCTATCCATAACAATAAAGTTCAAGAAAGACGCGCACTATTATTACAAGCAAAAAAAGTTTCTAAAATTCCTACTTCTCCCGATAATGTCAATCAGCATCACCTCTATGCCAACTGGCCAAGTTTTAAATATGTTAGAACTCGTACAAAATTAAAAGGAGAATCTAGACATATCAAAGGTCCTAATCTGTACAGTGGGGCCAAATATTTTTTGATTGGCAATGATCCAGTCGCAGGTTGCTGCCACCATCCAATCCTACATCTATTATGCCCTCATGATGATTGCCAGTTATGGCTAGCCGAGCCTTCCCATCCTAAATTAAGTGCTTATCGCTGCTTTTACCAAGAGATGCTTGATTTTATTATTGGAAATACTGGTAGGCCCTATGAGAAGCCATCACCAAAAAGCACGGGGGGTTGGGATAGGGTTATTGAGGATTTTTTAGAACAAACATCAGTAAAGATATCTGCCTATACACGTCGCGCCAAGACAATAAAAGGGGTGCGGGGGCACGGGGTACTTGGCTTAACAGGAGTACTGGCTGATATGGGCACCTTAGTGGAATATTTACCAAATGCAATTACCAGTGATGATGGTAATAACTACATCCCACCAAATAAAGTAGATGATCTTGATGATAATGATGATGGTGGTGGTATTTCCATAATTGAGTTTGTAGCCAACAGTGAAGGTGAGGAGTATGACTAATACTGTCAGTAATCTGTAACATTGAACACCCTAGTATTTACAAATAAAATGCTATGGCCTTATGAATTCTTTATAAATAGCCGCATAAAAGCATATATTTTAATATATTACTTAGGCACCCTTTCTATAACACAGCACTTATCAACTCAACTGCCGCAGCCCTATGTTCCGGCGCCAAATGAGCATATCTCTCTGTCATTTGAATTGTAGAATGCCCCATTAGCTCCTTAACGGTATAAAGGTCAACACCTGCCATAACTAGCTTGCTGGCAAAAGTATGCCTCAAATCATGAAATCTGAAGTCCTGGACCCCTGCTTTCTCTCTTAATGATGCCCAAGATTTCTTTATATCTTTTAATTCCATTCCTGTTTTAGGGCTTGGGAAAACAAGTGATCCATTATTCTGTGTATGCCAATGTTTAAGCACGTAACAACATTCTTTATTTAAGGCGATATGCCTAGTCTGACGTGACTTAGCCTCTTGCCCTACTACGGTAAGATACTTTCTTTCAAAATCTATATCCTTCCACTTTATATTGAATAACTCCCCTCTTCTCATACCTGTATTCAATGCCAGTATTACCATGGGTTTTAGATAGTCAGCGTAATCCCCTTGTATTGGCTCATATAAGTCATATCCCCTCTTTTTCCTCCAGGCGTTGCCAGAATCACGCCCTTCCTTCATCTTATCTTCGCGATCATTCAAGGCATGTCTTAGCCTCGTTTCTTCAACTGGGCTGAGGAACCGGATTCTGGCGTTATTATCAATTTTTAGTGGTTTTATATTTCTGAGGGGATTAATTTCAATCACCTCCCATTCCAAAGCCTTATTAAGCACAGCCTTTAAAGTAGTGACTCGCCTGTTTACCGTTGAGGCTTTCAAACCTGCTTTATTCCAGTTAGATCGCAATTTTTGGATATCCCAGGCACTAATATCCTTCAATTTCTTGCCCCAGAATTCAGAAAAATTACTTTTCAAAAGAATCAGGGTTTCATTGCCCCGTTTCTGGTGGGTCATAGCCCATTCCGAATACCTGGATTCTATAAAACCTCCAAGCGTCTCAAATCGCTCATTTTTTTTCTTGGCACGAACTTCCTTTTTCTCTACCTGGGGATCTCCACCCTGAACAACCTTGGCAACTAACTGCTCCGCTCCTTTCCTTGCTGAGGGGGCAGTAATACCAGGATGCTTGCCCAGGCTAAATCGCCTTCTGGAACCATCCTTTGCTCTATATGAAAGGTAATAGCTAATAACCCCACTGGGCTGAACACGGGCCAGAAAGCCTTTCAAGGCATCGTCTACTACTTCATATGGTTTATCAGCTGGCTTTAAATGTTTAATGAGGGTAGTTGTAATATGAGATTTCACGGTAAGTCCACTGTAAGTCCAAATATAACTGACTTCAATTTACTCTACGAGACACCCACGCACAACATAAAACATAAAATATGCCTATTTTTATAGGATATAAATAAAGTAATAAGTAAATGGAAGTAAATAGAGGTGACTATGAGAACACTATAGAAACGCATTCATAATGCTGGGGTCACTGGTTCAAGTCCAGTCGTAGCTACCATATAAAACAAGCACTTACGTGATTCCGCGTAGGTGCTTTTTTTATGGGCAATCAATAATATTCCTG
>JAUILM010000837.1 GCA_030432855.1 Bacteroidia bacterium | reverse complement strand
GATGCTCCCCGGCATAAAACCCATATGAACATGCCCATCGACTGGCCACGCATCAATCAATTTCCTGAGTGGTTTACTCCTGCAGATGGTGAGCAATATATACTGGTCAACTTGCACAATAATGAAGAAACCACATTTACTGGTCAGCAACTGATAAATGGTGTTCCTCTTACATTGCTAAAAGGGACGCATCAATTCATAGTGAGGAGGAATATATGATCCTGAAAATCCACTGTTCATGCACAGCTACCTACTTTCTAATGTGACTAACCGCCTCGATAGGTCCTCGATCGTCTTTTGCTGCTCCTGCAAGGCTGCTGTCAGCAGGGGTATGATTTGCATATAATTTACCGACAGTTGATCCTCTGCATTGTGATGTACCAGGTCGGGAAGAACTTTCTCCAATTCTTGTGCAATGAAACCATATTGCTGACGGTCATCTGACTGAGCATCTACCAGGGCATAGGAAGTCGGTCGCAGGAGCATCAGGGTATTCAGCACACCGTCCAGATTAGAGATATCTTTCTTCAGACGTCGATCGGATGGTGTAGTGATTGCATTCACTTGCATCAGCCCATCCACGACCAGATCCCCTCCCACATCGATGTCTTGCTCGACGATAAGGTCACTGGCCACTTCCACTTCCGAATCGGTTGCGCGGAGGTTGTAGGTGGGTCCAAAATTACCTGGAATTTGTCCGGCACCGAATTCCTCAAATACTTCAAACTGACGGAGGACCTTCACCCCTTTGTACCACATGTGCATGATGGGAAAAGAAGTGTCCAGCGCTTCTTCGTAAGTGAAGAAATTCATGGAGTCATTATAGACGAAGTTGGGGCTGGCAACTTCAAAGTCATCCAGATACACCACCGGTTCATCGCAGTTTCCCGGTATGCCAAGATCTGTAAAGGAATGAATTTGCCACTGTGCTGCACATCCCACATCAAAATATAAAGTACAATTTGGCTTTGCCGGATCATTAGTGGAAATATCTAACTGACCATTGATGCCATTGACATACGTGGTCGGTAGTTGATACTCTACTTTCACGGCATGCATTTCACCCGTTTGTAAAGTGATCGTACTCGCTAAAGAAGCATGGAAGTGCGCACCTGCAATGGACTGGGTGGAAATCCCCGATACAACCAGGGGCTGATCACCCTCATTCTTCAAGGTCACAAAAACACTATCCGGCTCAGATTTATGAAAGATGTAATAATTTGAATCGCAAAAATACTGGGCATCCGTCCCATGATTGTGCGTATGATGATATCCATCCGGTGTGATCCACAGTGTTAGTTCAGGCTGTGCGGAAAGAATGGTCACGGTAAAGAGTAAAAGGATCGTTGTGTTTAGCAATTTCATGATGTGGTGTTTTACTCAAAATTACCTTGCCGGACCTCGCTGGCCATCCCCCAAAACAGTGATTGTAGGAATTGGTGGCTTCAGGGGAGTGGCTTAGTAAAAGATGTCATAGGAGTGAATCAGATCACATCCCATAATAACGTCTTTACATTCTCCATAAAATATTATAACTTCCTGCATATCTTCTAAAATAACCTCAAGTACCCATGGGCAACTATCCCCTACCCACCTGTCGCCGACTGAAAGGCTATGCATTTGATCCCTCATTATCTCTCCGGCTGGATACTGTGGCCGTCAATGATATGTATTACGAGATTCCCTGGGAGGAAAACCTGCAACCCGGACCCGTAGGCACCTATCTGGAAGTCATCGATTACGATCCCTCCATCAAGAAGTATTATGGCTCGGTGGACCTTAATGATCCTCGGGTATTGGCCTCCAATGGTCTGGAACCCAGCGTCAGCAATCCGTTATTCCATCAACAGATGGTGTATGCCGTAGCGATGACTACCATTACCAATTTCGAACGCGGCCTGGGACGCAAGATCATCTGGGCCGAGCGCAAGTACCGTGACCTATCAGACAGCAAAAATATCAAGGACGAGTATGTGGAGCGGCTCCGCATCTATCCACATGCACTGCGGGAAGCGAATGCCTATTACAGTCCGAATAAGAAAGCACTGCTCTTTGGATACTTCAATGCCGACCCCAGCGATAGTGGACTGCAGATGCCCAATTCACTCATTTTCACCTGCCTGAGTCACGACATCATTGCCCATGAAATCACCCATGCGATTCTGGACAGCCTATTCCCCAAATACAACGAACCTACCAATCCGGATGTCCTCGCCTTTCATGAGGCCTTCTCCGATATTGTGGCCCTCTTTCAGCATTTTAGTTTCCCTGAGGTTCTTAAGCATCAGATCGCTAAGACACGCGGGGACCTGAGCAGTCAAAATCTACTAGGCCAGTTGGCTCAGGAGTTCGGCACCGCGGTAGGATCGTACGGTAGTCTTCGGGATGCCATCGGCCATACCGATCGCGAGACCGGCGAGTGGAAACCCTCTGATCCCGATCCTCTGGACTACCAAAACGAGATGCAACCCCACAAGCGAGGCAGTATCCTGGTTGCAGCGGTGTTCGAGGCATTTCTTAGCATCTATCACAACCGAGTTTCTGACCTCTTCCGAATCTACACCAAAGGCTCAGGCGTCCTGGGTGAAGGGGAGCTACATCCCGACATGGTAAACCGACTATCATCTGAGGCCGCCAAAGCGTCACAGCACGTACTCAACATGTGCATCCGGGCCCTGGACTATTGTCCTCCCGTGGATCTTACCTTTGGCGACTACCTGCGCGCCATCATTACGGCCGACAAAGACCTCGTGCAGGACGACAGCCGCTCCTATCGAATTGCTTTTATTGATGCTTTCCGCAAGCGGGGTATTTATCCTGAGAATATCCGGG
>JAUILM010000836.1 GCA_030432855.1 Bacteroidia bacterium | reverse complement strand
CTGCCTGGAGATGTGAGGAGATAACCGAGCATTTCCATCCCTTACATTGCCATTTTAGCTGATCCCCAATACGTTTATAAAATCCGATGGCATCTTCCAGAGGAAGCCTTTCATCGTAAGGTGGATTGAAAATCAAAGTGCCATGCTCCTCTGTGGGTTCCCACTTAAAGAAGTCCTGTTTCTTCCATTGTATTTCCTCAAAGCCTCCGTTGGCTGCATTCGATTTGGCAAAGTTGAGTACCCGACGATTTATGTCATGTCCTGCCAGATTATCCAGTGAATGGTCATTCATTTCGGATAGTGCCTCGTCTTTTACCTTCTTCCAAACCTCTGGTTCAAAGCTATTTAAGTGTTGAAATGAGAACTCAGTACGAAGTATCTGTGGCGGCATGTTTCTTTGGATCATAGCTGCCTCGAAAAGGAAGGTGCCGGACCCACACATAGGGTCTACCAGCGTACCGCCAGGCTTCCAGTCGCTCATCTTTAACAATCCGGCTGCCAGCACTTCATTGATTGGGGCCTCCCCATGTTGTATCCGGTATCCTCGTTTGAAAAGAGTAGCTCCCGAAGTATCCATCGAAATGGTACAATCGTCACCCTTGATGAAAATATTAATCTTAACCTGGGGGTCCTTACTAATCGAAGGTCTACGATGAAATCGATCACGAAATTGATCGACGATCGCATCCTTGGCCTTCAATGCCAGAAAGTGTGAATTTCTGAACAAATCGGAGTAGCAAACTACATTGATCAGAAATGTCTTCTTGACATCAAAAATCTGATGCCACTGGATGCTGGAAACCAGGTCGTACAGAGCCTTCTCATTGGGTACTTTCCCCTCCTTAATAGGTGTAAGTACAGACAACGCAGTTCTGCAACGGTAGTTCAACCGATAGCACAAAGCCTGGTCTCCCTTGCAGCTGACAGATCGATTACCTATCTCGATATCACTACCACCATAGATTTTGACTTCCTCAGCCAATACTTCTTCCAGTCCGTGCAAAGTCTTCAGGACATAGGTATTATTATTCTTGTCTTGTGGCATGGATTATACTTGAAATACGCCTGTATGAAATCTTGGAATGTCTGCATTATTGGCCGCCTCAATCCCCATAGAGATTACCTTCCTGGTTTCGACCGGATCAATGATCGCATCAATCCACAATCTTGCCGCTGCATAGTATGGTGATGTCTGCTTCTGATACCTGCCTTTTATCTCTTCCAGCAGTTCCTTTTGCGCCGCTTCATCCGGAGATTCTCCCTTCTGCTTCAAAGCATTTAGCTTTATTTGAGTCAATACCTGAGCCGCCTGATCTCCTCCCATCACAGCTATTCTGGCTGAAGGCCATCCCACGATGAGTCGGGGATCATAAGCTTTGCCACACATAGCATAGTTTCCTGCCCCGTACGAATTACCCACCACAATAGAGAATTTAGGCACCGTACTATTAGCTACCGCATTTACCATCTTGGCTCCATCCTTGATAATGCCTCCATGCTCAGATCGCTTCCCCACCATAAATCCAGAGACGTCATGCATGAATATAAGCGGCAATTTCTTTTGATTGCATAGCATGATGAATCGCGCTGCCTTATCCGCACTATCGGAATAAATCACCCCTCCAAACTGCATCTCCCCCTGCTTTGTCCTTACGACTTCTCGATTATTGGCAACTATTCCGACGGCCCATCCATCAATTTGGGCATAGGCACAAATGATGGTCTTACCGTAGTCCTTCTTGTAATACGAGAGCTTTGAGTCATCTACCAGACACTTAAGCAGCTCCTCCATTTGATAGGGCTTACTGCGATCTTTCGGCAGTATTTGATACAGTTTTTCTACTTCGTACTTTGGCATCTGGGGTTCTCTACGAATAAATCCAGTCGGCTCAGGACGTGCGATATCGGCCACCAATTCCCTGATCCTGTCCAGACACGATGCATCATCTTCCATTTTATGATCAATGATCCCTGAGATTTCGCTCTGGGTGGTTGCCCCTCCCAATGTTTCTTTGTCAACCTCCTCACCGATGGCTGCTTTCACCAGATAGGGACCCGCCAGAAAAATCGATCCCGTTTTATCAACAATCAGAGATTCATCCGACATGATAGGCAGATAGGCTCCACCGGCTACACAAGAACCCATCACCGCTGCAATCTGGGGGATACCCATAGCTGACATTCGGGCATTATTACGAAAAATGCGTCCAAAATGTTCTTTATCGGGAAATATCTCAGATTGCATGGGAAGATATACCCCCGCACTATCAACCAGGTAGATAATCGGAATATTGTTTTCCATCGCAATCTCCTGGGCTCGCAGATTCTTTTTCCCTGTCATTGGAAACCATGCACCTGCTTTCACGGTCGCATCATTGGCCACAACGATCACTAATCGCCCCCCAATATATCCCATAATGACTACCACACCTGCCGCAGGAGCACCTCCTTCGTCCTGATACATTTCAAAGGCAGCTAAAGCACCAATCTCAAATTGGTCCCCGTCCTTATCGAGTAGGTATGTGATGCGCTCACGAGCAGTCATCTTACCTCGTCCCTTATGCTTTTCGATCCGCTTCTTACCTCCGCCCAAATGAATCAAATCAAGGCGTTGCCTCAACCGGGACACTTCCAGTTTGTGCGCATCCTCATTCATATTTAGCTCCAGATCTTTTTTTGTCATATATGTAATATTATAACCGTCGTAGGTGCAGAAGTTCCTGACTGATCCCCCAATAGTCACTAATGTAATCTAAATTGAAAGAAAATGGTTTAGCTCTTCGAAAGGTAAAAAAGGATGCAGTGCTATCTAGTAAGTGCCCAAGAATCTTCGTAGG
>JAUILM010000835.1 GCA_030432855.1 Bacteroidia bacterium | reverse complement strand
TTCAATAATTGAGGTGGATAACCAGGACTGTTGATCCATTGGTCCATGGGAGGATAATAAGAAGCCTGCAGCTGAAAAAGATGCTCTTCCTCCCAGGTTAAATAGGACTGTCCTTTGATACCGGATCCCACGACCACATCGAATCTTTGAGGTGGTATCGGGAGTGATTCTTCTTGTAATGTAGTATGTTGGTAAAATGACTTGCCTTCCTTTTTCATTTTAAATTCCACACCGTCCAAAGCCAGGGTATTGGACCCCGGCTCAAAACTCCCATGAATATTTTCTGCGCTGGCAATCGCGGAGGTGTTGAAGTGCGCGGTTTGCACATGGGTATCATAAATGTCCCGATGGCACTCCAGGCATGTTTGTGAGCCGACAAAATCTCCACCTTCTGGATGCGTAGCTAACACCACCGGATCATAGTAGGACAGTCCCTTGTAAGTGCTGATGCAGTAATAGGTGAAGGCGGCAAGGAACACGAAGACCAGTATTGACAATTTAGTTCTCATTGTAAATTAGTCGCTCTTTTGAGTCCTTGCTCCCATAAATGAGTGGTACCAGATCGCCTTTCCCGGCAACCAATAGGGAAAAATATCTAGTCCAAGTACATTTTTTTAGACTGTTCTATTTTACGATATACATACTCCTTCCAGGCGTTCATTTGATCCCTGATCAATTGCTTTTCATTGGGTGCCCCTTCTTTCGATGCTTTTTCAATCTCTGCTTTTTTGGAGGCATCGATTGCGTCTTCATTACCGGATACCCTAAAACTCTTCTTTGTAATCGTTTTGGAAGAAAGAAGATCTTCGGAATCAATTTCAGTATTTCTGTAATGGTCCAGGTAGCTAATTGTTCCTCTCAGTACTACTTTATAATCAATACCTTCTTCAGTAACTTCCGCTCGAATGGTACTTACTTCTTCGGTTTTCATATCATTGCCATTGGCATCTTTCTTCACATTGCCATTTTCATCCATTACATACTTTGGTGTCCGTACTTCTTTTTCATATACATTGGTCTTTGAGGTCCCGGTACTCTTTTCGACGTTGATGCTGTGGATGGTCACCTTGACCTCACCATCTGCAGGACGGGGATCCGTCAGCGCATAGCGTAAGTATCGATCACGGTTGAGATCATCCAGCTTCTCCTTTTGGAGGAAACGCTGCAAAGTGTCTCGAAACCTAATTCCGGACTGATCATTTATATTGACCCAGATTGCCATAACAGCAAGTTCTTCTGCGTCTGCGATCCATCGATTGATGTCGGGAAACTGTGGATCTACCCGTTTTAGTACATGCAATCTATCCAGAGCTGCACGATGATCGTCTTTGTTTCTGGATTGCATGAGTGCCTCCACTTCACCAAATAGTGCCTGGGAGGCTTCATCTCTGGCTTCCTGAATATCAACCGTGTAATCCTTCACATTCAATTGACTAGTGATCGAAGATGGTAGTGCTGAGATTCGATCTTTCTGTCTCTGCAGGCTGATATATTCGTCGAGAATACTCACCAATGCCTCGCTATTGCCCTGACCTGTCAATCTTTCGATGATCGCAAGAGACTCCGTTGTACTCTGGTTCAATGCGGTCTTCAGGGTTTCCAGTTCTCTCTGGTCATTGGGGTTTTTCTGCAGTACTCTGACTGCCTTATTGATGGCACTTTCGTAGGATCCCCGAGACAATCGTTTGGTCGAGCTACCGCCACATGAGGACACAAGGAGTGAAAAGGTAGCACCGAGAAGTAAAAGGAAGCTTATTTGTTTCATTGGAGTCGATTTGACAGTTTGGTTCAAAAATACTAAATGAACGGAAAGTCGTAAAAATCCACAGCATGCTATTTTTCCGAGTCGTGGAAAAGGAAAGAAGATCAGAATGACCTCTTAATATTAAAGATCCGGGTCATTCGTCCGGAAAACTCTCCACTTGATCGATTTGCATGCCCACAAGCGTAACGCTGTCGTTCAAGTGCCCGTCTCTAGCAATGAATCAATGATGATCAAAACCAAGTACTTGAATTATGAAAAATGCCTTCGTCCTATTCATTCTCTTTTCATTTTCGACCTATGTGGTGGGTCAAAATGCTCAGATATCAGGACAGATTCTGTCGGATACGGGAGAGCCTATCAGTTATGCCACTGTCCAATTGAAGAATAAGATAGATTCGACTCTGGCGAAAGCTGCCATCACGGAGTTGGAGGGAGACTTTGCCTTACGAACAGTCCCTGGAAATTATTTCATCGAAGTGTCTTACATAGGATACCAGACGCTGTATTCTGGCCCCATCGAGGTAGAGGAAGGTGAGTCTTATCAAATGGGTGAAATGAGAATACAGGAAGCTGCAGAGGAACTGGAGGAAGTAGTAGTAAAAGCAGCCCGACCTCTCGTGGAGGTGCAACCCGATCGCACGGTATTTAATGTAGACGGAAGTATAAATGCCAATGGTAGCGATGCTCTGGAGCTCTTAAGGAAGGCTCCCGGAGTCGTAGTGGATAATAATGAGTCTATTATTTTACAGGGAAAAAATGGTGTGCAAGTGTATATCGATGATAAGCCTTCACCATTAAGCGCGGATGATTTAGCAAGTTTTCTTAAGACCATGCAATCATCAGAAATTGATGCAATAGAAATCATCACCAATCCCTCTGCAAGATATGACGCTGAGGGAAATGCGGGTATCATTAACATTCGACTAAAAAAGGATAAAAGCCTGGGTACAAATGGATCGTTAACTACCTCATTTCGTCAGGGTGTAACCCCAAAAACCAATAATTCAATCAGCTTGAATCACCGAAATAAGGAGATGAATATTTTTGGTAGATATGGTAATAATTTTGGCCATT
>JAUILM010000044.1 GCA_030432855.1 Bacteroidia bacterium | reverse complement strand
ATAATCGGTAGTGACCCGGGAATGTCAATCACAGAAAACAAGATGAGACTGACGGATACTATTTCTTTGAGTTCCAACATAAGTTCCAAATTCTAAAACGGGTTCCTTAATTTATTTAAAGGGAATCCATTCCATTCGCATTGTGTAGCGGGTGGATTCGGTGATGCAGAAGCGATGATCAATTCTCTTGCCGATGATCCAGCAGATATCCGGACCTGAAAGCATTAGCCACTGTCTCTCCTTGTCCAGTTTGCTCATTTTCTGATTGGTGAAAAACTTCTTTACTTTTTGTCGCTTACCATGAAGTCCAAGTGGCTGGAAGGCATCACCCGATTTCCAATGTCGGATGACGAGTGGATATCGGAGTTTTTGGGCATCAAAGTAAGCTACCTCCTCATGAGTTTGACTGAAATCAATGGCACCCGTTGCCAGTAATTTAAACTCCAGTCGACCGTCACTTAGGTTCACAGAATGCTCATGTTCCTCTATCGTTATTTCCTCGGTAGTTTCTTCTTGAGGTGTGCCCAGCAGTAAGCGCTTTCTGTCTACAATCACACGGTTGAAGGCACTTAGAAACTCGCTCCCGGACCTGCCTTCTTCAATAGCTTCCACCATTTGCTGCACCTGGGAGTAGTTGAAGCCATACGGTCTCAGCCATTCGAATATGATGATATCCCGCAGAGACGATTCGATCTTCTCCACATCAAAGACGATGGCATCGCCTTCTACGTATTGTTTATCTTCGATTTGATTTTGCAGAAGCCCCTCCAATAGTCGGGCTGTTTTCTGCCAGATCGAGATGTTTTCTGCCATTCTCCGTCGAAAAGAAGGAATCCTTGCCTCTATGTCCGGAATCAGTTGATTTCTCCAGAAATTGCGGCGATAGAAGGTCTCACTATTACTCGAATCTTCGCGCGATTCAATTTGCTTTTCTGAAGCAAAAGTTAGAATGTCTTTCTTTGATGCGAATAACAGGGGGCGTATAAGATGTTCTCTCTTGGGAGACATGCCCTGGAGACCAAAGATGCCGGCACCACGACTAATATTCATCAAGACAGTTTCTATTTGATCATCCTGATGGTGAGCGGTGGCCAGGTGCTGATACCCCTGTTCTTCCATTACTTCCGAAAACCACGAATATCGTAGGAGTCTGGCTGCTTCCTGGATACCCAGACGATTTTCACGCGCATAGGTTGACAATTCGAAAGAACGCGTATGAAAAGGTAGATTGTGCGCCTCCGCATATTGACGGACAAATATTTCATCTCCATCAGAGTCTGCACCACGCATTTGAAAATTGCAATGTGCGATAGCAATATTCCATGCACCTCGACGAAATAGCTCGGCCAGAACCATTGAGTCAACCCCTGCACTGACCGCAACCAGAATCTTCTCATCTTTTTCACAAAGATGGTGATCATGCATATATGACTCAAATGCCGCTAACATAGCTTATCAGAAAATTCCTCGCTGGTCTAGCCATCGTCGGTAACGGTTCGCATTATTGTTGTGTTCACTGATGTTTTCTGCAAAGGCGTGTAGTCCACTATTGTCCGGTCGCGCACACATGTACAGATAGTTATGGTCCTCCGCATTGAGTACCGCATCAATACTGGAGATCGATGGCATGTAGATAGGGCCGGGAGGTAATCCGGCAAATTTGTATGTATTATAGGGAGAGTCCATTTCGAGATGTTTATTTAAGACTCGGCGCAGTTCAAAGTTGCCCACCGCAAAAACAACCGTTGGGTCTGCCTGCAGTGGTATGCTTTTTTGGAGCCTGTTGAGGTATAAGCCGGCCACTCGTGGTCGTTCATGTCCCGCCTGGGTCTCCTTTTCTACGATTGATGCCAGTGTGTACACTTCTTCGGCGGTCATAGACAAAGCTTTTGCCTTGGTGCTCCGGTCGTCTTGTTTCCAGAAGGTCTGATGTTCTTTTTGCATTCTGGAGATCAGAGCGTCTGTAGAGGTGGTCCAGAACATTTCGTAAGTATTGGGAATAAACAGGCTTAAGATGGTCTCCTTAGAATATCCCCACCTGGCTAGATTCTCCGGGTTCAGTACATGGGTCAGAAACTGAATAGAATCAATCTCCAGATTTTCTGTAATTCGGCCGGACAATTCGCTAATGGTTCGGGCATTGTTAAAAGTAACCTTCACAGGTGACTGCCTGCCGGACCGCAAGACATTCACAAGCTGACGGTTGCTCCAACCTTGCTGGATTTCATATCTCCCGGCTTTGACTGGTTGTTCATCAAATTTCATCCAACCAGCTACTCGCTCAAATGAGATTACATCATCCAGGATGTTTTCTTCTGTGATGATTTCAGAAAGACCTGAGTACGAAGTGCCTGTAGGAATATACAGCGTCACCGAATCCTTGACGTTTGGACCCTGAATCCATCCATACGCCTTATATCCCAGGATACCGGCACCTACCAACAATCCTAAGAGTACAATCAAAAGTATTTTCCAGACCCCCTTCATCTTAACGAGTTAATACTGTTCCTTTTCATTGGGAAAATCACGACTTTTCACATCCTGGAGATAAGACTGTGCTGCTTTTTTAATCTCAGCGTAAAGGTCGAGATAGACTCTCAGGAAGCGAGGATGAAATTCCTTGGTAATACCCAGCATATCATGAGTGACCAATACCTGGCCATCGACGTCATTTCCTGCTCCGATACCAATGATGGGTATAGAAACGGACTCTGCCACCTCTTTTGCCAGTTTGCTGGGTATTTTCTCCAGTACGATAGCGAAACAGCCGATTTCTTCCAGCATCTTTGCGTCACGGCGCAACTGATCTGCTTCTTCCTCCTCCTTTGCCCGTACGACATAGGTGCCGAATTTGTAGATGGATTGCGGTGTCAAACCCAAATGACCCATCACGGGGACTCCGGCTTTGAGAATGCGTTTGATCGAACTTCTGACTGCTATGCCTCCCTCCAGTTTCACAGCATGGGCACCGGATTCCTTCATGATACGGATCGCACTTCCCAGAGCTTTTCTTGAATTTCCCTGATAGGTGCCAAATGGAAGATCTACCACTACCAGAGCGCGCTTGATACCCCGAATGACACTACTGGCGTGGTAGATCATCTGATCCAACGTGATCGGTAGGGTAGTCTCATGACCTGCCATTACATTCGAGGCAGAGTCACCCACCAATAGTACTTCGATACCCGCTTCATCCAGGATACGAGCCATGGAATAATCATAGGCGGTGAGCATACTGATGCGCTCTCCTTTAGACTTCATCCGGCGCAGCGTATGCACTGTGATACGCTTAACTTCTTTATTTACAGACATAAGTTGATCTTAAGAGACACGAAAGTAGTAAAAACGCTTCATGACTCTCCAACTTAATGACGTTGCAGGGCTCTTTGTTTGGCCAGCCATTCCTCTTTAAGGAGTTCATAATAGAAAACATCGCTATTATAGAATCTTGCAGAGCCTCTTCTAATCAAACCAGCCTTTTCAAGGACTTTTTGAGATCCTATGTTGTCTGGCGTGGTAACACCCACAATTTTATCCAGGCCATAGTCAGTAAAGCCATACTCCACTAATGTCCTGGCGATTTCGGTAGCATATCCTTTGCCCCATGCTTCTTTAGCCAGTCTATACCCGATTTCGATTAACTCAGAACCATCCAGGTCCTTAAGGCAGCCCCAGCCGATTGGGTTATCATTTGACAGTTCGCAGGCCATCCAGATCCCCCTCCCCGGAAAATCAATGTAGCCCTGCCGAATCTTCTCTATGCGTTCCTGTACTGATTTTCGGGAGCGGGGAGGTCCTATATATCGCATGACATCAGGATCCCGATGTAAAGCTGTAAGAAAATCCAGGTCACTCTCTTCAACTTCCCGAAGGTAAAGTCTTGTCGTCTGCAGGATCTGTTTCATAATTCGTAAGTTATTACTACCATTAGACGTATAACAAATGTCATACCTCAATTTAAAACGACAAATTTGAAAATTCCTTATTTGTTGTCCACTGACTCATAGTAAGGAAAGAAAGATTGTCTCTGACTTTTTGTCAGTTAATTCTGCGTGGTTTACATCTTTGAACCGCAATAATGGCAAAAAGTCTGACGAAATGGACCATTATTTTGGTTGGCACTCCGTTTGACCTAGTAGGACGGAACTTGATTTACGATAAAAGAAAAATAAAGTATAGATGGGAAAAATAATAGGTATAGATCTGGGAACCACGAACTCATGTGTTGCTGTGATGGAGGGGAATGAGCCTGTGGTCATCCCAAATGATGAGGGAAGACGGACTACACCTTCGGTAGTCGCATTTATGGATAATGGTGAACGAAAGATTGGAGATCCTGCAAAACGACAGGCGATCACCAATCCGGAGCGGACCATTTTCTCTATTAAGAGATTTATGGGATCCAGATATTCTGAGGTGAATACAGAAGCTAGTCGAGTACCCTACGATGTACAAAAAGGAGATAACGACACCGTACGTGTGAATATCGAAGGTCGTCAATATACTCCACAGGAGATTTCTGCGATGATTCTGCAGAAAATGAAAAAGGTGGCAGAAGACTATCTGGGATCTGAGGTGTCTGAGGCTGTAGTGACTGTGCCCGCATATTTCAACGATTCACAGAGACAGGCCACTAAAGAGGCTGGAGAAATTGCCGGTCTGACAATCAAGCGAATTATAAACGAACCTACTGCCGCAGCACTAGCTTATGGTCTCGACAAAAAAGGTATTGATGCGACCATTGCCGTGTTTGATCTGGGAGGGGGTACTTTCGATATCAGTATTCTTGAGCTGGGTGAGGGAGTCTTTGAGGTCAAATCAACCAATGGCGATACGCATCTTGGGGGAGATGACTTTGATCAGGTACTGATTGACTTTCTGGCAGATGCGTTTAAAACTCAGGAGAACATAGATCTGAGGAAAGATCCTATGGCCCTGCAACGTCTTAAAGATGCAGCAGAAAAGGCAAAAATTGAACTTTCTGCATCTACAGAAACAGAAGTGAACCTACCATACATCACTGCGGTGGACGGTGTACCTAAGCACCTTGTACAGAAGATATCACGTGCTAAATTTGAGCAATTAGCTGATTCTTTGGTAGAGCGTACGCTGAAGCCATGTCAGGAAGCATTGAATGATGCAGGATTAAGCAAGAATGAAATCGACGAGATCATACTCGTAGGTGGTTCTACGAGAATTCCAAGAATCCAACAGGCCGTAGAGGAGTTTTTTGGTAAGAAGCCTAACAAGAGTGTGAATCCTGATGAAGTAGTTGCCACTGGTGCAGCGATCCAGGGTGGTGTATTGAGTGGTGATGTACAGGATGTACTATTGCTGGATGTAACACCTCTTTCTCTGGGTATCGAAACAATGGGGGGAGTCTATGATGTAGTTATCGAGGCGAATTCTACGATTCCTACCAAGAAATCAAAGGTATATTCTACCGCTTCGGATAATCAACCTTCGGTGGAGATTCATATTCTTCAGGGAGAACGTCCGATGGCAAGGGACAATCGTACGGTAGGACGCTTTATCCTGGATGGAATTCCTCCATCACCACGGGGTGTTCCACAGATTGAAGTTGCATTTGATATGGATGCCAACGGTATCTTGAATGTACATGCCAAAGACAAGGGTACAGGTAAAGAACAAAAGATTCGAATAGAAGCTTCTACCGGTCTATCCAAGGAGGAGATTGAGAAAATGAAGAGTGAGGCAGCCGCTAATGCAGAAACAGATAAGGCGGCAAGAGAGAAGGTGGATAAGATTAATGCCGCAGATACGCTGATCTTCCAGACCGAAAAACAGCTGAGTGAATTTGGCGATAAAGTGCCAGCCGACAAGAAAGGTACCATCGAAAAAGCGGTGGCTGATCTTAAGGAAGCACATAAAACTGAAGATCTCGAAAAGATCGACGCAGCTACTAAAACGCTGAATGACGCTTGGGCAGCGGCAAGCCAGGACATCTATCAGGCACAACAAGACGCAGGTACTGATGGAGCTCAGACTTCCGGAGATACTGCGGGTGCAGATGCTAGCAATGGAACTGGGGAAGCGGAAGATGTGACCGATGTAGAGTTTGAGGAAGTTGATGATAAGAAAGATTAAGTTGGATTACAGCATTCTGTCAGGCAGAATGTAGATCTACCATATATACTTTCTTTATATACAGGCATCTGATCCTAACGGGTCAGATGCTTTTATTTTAGAAGCCCAGTAGGTCTTCCATTCCAAAACAACCCTTCTTACCTACCAGCCACTCTGCCGCTGTAAGTGCACCTGATGCAAAGCCCTGACGCGAAAAGGCCGTATGCTTTATCTCAATGGCATCAACTTCAGAGGCATATTGTATAGTATGGGTGCCAGGAGTATCAGCAATACGGAGCGATTCGATACCAATCTCATTCGCATTACCCTTCATTTCGTTTATCCAACTGTTTTTTCTTTCTACATTTTCAAGGATTCCTTCCGCCAGCGTGATAGCCGTACCGCTCGGTGCATCCAGCTTTTGGGTATGATGAATTTCCTGCATTTCGATGTCGTACTCGGGGAAATTATTCATTTTGGTAGCGAGATATCGATTCAGAGCAAAGAACAAGTTTACACCAATGCTATAATTGGATGCGTAGAAGAACCCGGAGTTTGCTTCAGTGCATATCCCTTTGATCTCATCCATTCGGTCTAACCATCCGGTAGTGCCACAGACGACCGGCACACCCTGCCTAAGCGAAGTGGCTATATTTTGAAATGCTGCTTCTGGTCGTGTAAATTCAATCGCAACATCAGCCGTGGCGGGGGAGAGATCTACAAGGGAATCAGAAGCATTAATATCAATTTTTAACGAAACTTTGTGTCCTTTCTCAAGAGCGATTTTCTCAATCGTCTTACCCATCTTTCCATATCCTATCAGAGCGATCTTCAGCATAGTCATTCTATTGTCATATTGAAACGGCCAAATATCGAGATAATCATTGAATATCCTACCTTCACATTTCGAAGAAAGTGTTTCTCATTGATACAGAACGACTTATTACTACGCACCCTGGCAGGGAAGGAGACCGAGAGGCCGCCTGTGTGGCTGATGCGACAGGCAGGTAGAATTTTACCGGAGTACAGGGCCATACGATCTTCACTTTCAGGTTTTAAAGAGCTGGTATCTACACCTGATCTTGCTGCTGAAGTCACAGTCCAGCCTGTGGACATACTTGGTGTTGATGCCGCTATCATATTCAGTGACATCCTGGTTATACCCGAGTGCATGGGTTTGGATTATACGATGGTGGAAAAAGTGGGACCTCGATTTCCGGAAACCATTGGAACAGAAGCAGATGTCGATCGCCTTATTTCGGGGCCTGACGCTGCCGAAAGATTGCAGTATGTGTTTGATGCCATCCATGCTACAAAGAAGCTCCTGGACAATCGGGTACCGCTTATTGGCTTCTCAGGAGCTCCATGGACACTTCTGGCATATATGGTAGAAGGAGGTGGGAGTAAGACCTTTTCAACGGCTAAGTCACTGCTTTACCGTGAACCTGCATTGGCACACAAATTACTAAACCGTATTACTGATACAGTCATCGCCTATCTGAAATTGAAAATAGAGTCTGGCGTTGATGTAGTACAGCTATTTGACAGTTGGTCTGGTATACTTAGTCAATCGCTATATCGTACTTTTGGATTGCCCTATATCGAACGTATTTGTGATGCGATCAAGGATCAAACACCCACTATCGTATTCAGTAAGGGCGCCTGGTTTGCACTGCGTGATATCAAGAAGATAGACGGAGTCACGGTTGGTCTGGATTGGCAGACTGAGCCGGAACTTGCCAGAGATATCTTTGGGAAACATCGGGTACTACAGGGAAATCTGGATCCCAGTTGCCTTCTGAGTACTCCCCAGGTGATTGAGTCAGATACTACCAACATGCTACAAAGATTCGGTGGTCATCATGTAGCCAATCTGGGGCATGGCGTGTATCCCAATACACCGGTGGAACACGTGAAGGCTTTTATTAATACCGTGAAATCATACAGATATTAATATCCTGGATGAATGGATTACTCCGGCGACTGTGAGTCATTGAACTTCAGACGGTTAGGCATTGTTAGTAAATATTAGTTTTTAACTCTGCTCAATTTGTCTAAATTTGAACAGATAGATGTGATGGAACAAAAACCAGAAGTACAATCGATGGGATGGTTTAAGAGGCTGAAGGAAGGCATTCAGACAGCGACCAAACACAAGAAGGAAGTACCTGACGGTGTGTGGTTTAAGTGTGATGACTGCAAGGAAACCAGCACCATGAAAGAGTTGAAGGAAAACTTTTTCATGTGTCCCAAATGTGGATATCATTGCCGAATAGGATCACATGATTACTTTGACATCCTCTTTGATGGTCGATACGAGGAGCTTTTCGGAGACCTGAGATCATACGATTTTATGGACTTTACCGATCTCAAGCCATACAATGAGCGACTGGAGCAAGCCCACAAGAAAACTAATCTATCTGAGGCAATATCAGTGGCAACCGGAAAACTTGAAAGAAAGCCTTTGGTAGTGGCTGCCATGGACTTTAGCTTCATCGGTGGTTCTATGGGTTCTGTAGTAGGAGAGAAGATCGCCTTAGCAATTGAATATTGTATCGAAAAGGCCACTCCACTACTGATCATTTCAAAGTCTGGTGGGGCCCGGATGATGGAATCAGCCTTTAGTCTGATGCAATTGGCTAAGACCTCCGCTTTATTAACCAAATTATCAGCTGCAAAAATTCCTTACCTGTCACTGATGACGGATCCTACTACAGGAGGAGTTACTGCTTCCTTTGCTATGTTGGGAGATATTAATTTTTCGGAACCTAAGGCATTGATTGGTTTTGCGGGCCCAAGGGTGATCCGAGAAACTATTAAACGAGATCTGCCAGAAGGATTTCAGACTTCAGAGTTTCTCCTGGAGCATGGATTTCTCGATTTCATCGTGTCCAGAGATCAATTGAAGAATCGACTTGCCAGTCTGCTGGATTTACTTCGGCAAAAAAAATCTTAGTTTTAAGTATATGGTATTCAGTGTTTTGTGACTATTTAATTAAAGTAGTCTGACATTACACTTCGATTACTTTCAGTCTTGCATCCAGCGGATCAAAAGCTTCCATGAGATTAGATAGATAATTGTCAGGGTCCCGGAAGTAGAAGTTCAGAAAGTTGATCTTACGTTCCTGCATACTTCCCTGAGGAAATAATTTATCCAGCACGGTTTTTATCTGTCCAATGGCGATATCGTGCTTTTGTTTTTCAGTTCTTCGCATCCGATCTTCAATCTTCTCCAGTGATTTCAACTGGTTTTTCGCCTCAGCTGCGATGGCGCTTCTCAGTGTGGGATCTATGGCTTTGGCCTTCTCTTCAATACCTTTAAAGATCTGCATGAGTTGTCCTTTCTCCTTTCCCAGCTTAAACTCATTTTCAGCAGCTGCTGTCACATATTCTTTTATAAGAACCGTTTCTTCTTTAAAGAAGTCCGATAGTTCCAAACCCAACTTATTGATTCTCTTTGTCACTGATCCTTCCACCCATAAACAGGAATCCCGCCTAATGAGCATTGGGAAGTTCAGGTCAAAGTGCGCGAACTGGGATTTTCGCTCGATCCAGTACGCGAGTTCTCCACCTCCACCAATGTATGCCAGATTTGGCAGAATGGTTTCCTGGTAAAGAGGTCTCATGACAACGTTCGGACTAAAGCGCTCCGGAGATTGTTCCAGTAGATCCAGCATTTCATCCTGTGAGTACGAAACATCGGTATCGACTATGGTATATTTTCCATCCACGAGTTCAATTCGGTCCCTTCGACATTCATCCAGGAGAAAGAGATTGATTTCACGCGCATAAGCCTGTGGTTTAAAGCCTGCTTGTTCGATTTGGTCTTGAGTATCTCTGACAAGGGGCATGGAATGATGGCTGATCAATTCGTCCCGAAATATGGGTATCATCTTTCGTTTTAAATCGGGATGATCCATATTCAGAACAATGATTCCTATATCGCTAAATATTCCATTGATCAGGTCACAAAATGCAGTGCCATACACTTCATGTGACGTGTGGGTCTGGTGAAACAATTCATAGATCCGCTCAGCAGATGGAGATGTCCCCAGGATTTCTTTGAGCTCCTCCAGTGCTGGACCCAGCGATTTTGTTGACATCCTAGCTACCGATCCATTTTCCTCATTGTTCCATATGATATCCTTACCAAAGAGGTTCATATGGTTCATCTCTTCGAAGTCATGATCCTCACCACCGGATATAAAAACGGGGACAAAATTGTAATCAGAGTATACTGATTGAAGATTGCGGGTCATCTTCACCGCCGAGATAATCTTATAGATTACGTACAGGGGGCCAGTAAATAGCACCGGCTGGTGAGCAGTCGTCACTGTAAATGTCCTGGGATCGGCCAACAGATCAATTAGTGATTCACCTTTTTCCGTATTGGTGACATACCGGGAGTACTGTTCTCTTAGCACCTTCACAAGGACTTCACGATCTGTCTTGTCCTTCTTTTTGTCTTCTATTACTTGCCGAAAAGATTCAATTGATGGTGAATATTTGATAAACTGTTGGAGTCGATCATCTTGTGTGGCTATGGCTATATCAGTAGGAGAGAACTGGGATACTTCTCCGAAGTTGCAATGCGTGATTTTCATGGGAGGCAATATTAAAACAATCACTTGATATCTATAATGCTGAGAGGCGGCAAACCGGTGACCGCGTGGGACTTTAACGTTAGCTTAATAGTTTTTGGGATATAGATCACCGGGCTCGGTACCAGAACGAGATTTATGATATTTTTGCAGGGTGGAAAGTGCGAACAAGTTTCAGGATCTGGGCCAGGCTTTGACTAGTCTGCAGAGAGAGCGACAGAGCTTAATCAATCTTATGAGTAAGTATGACAATGAGTCGCTTAACCGATCCCCAGGTACTGGGGTTTGGTCTCCGCTGGAAGTATTGCACCACATCATTATAAGTGAAGAAGGATCGTTGAAGTATGTGCAAAAGAAATTGTCATTCGATCCAGAGCTGCCAAAAACGAATTTTATTTCCAATGTTCGGTATGGCATTTTGCTAGGTGCTATCTATTCACCGATTCGATTTAGCGCTCCAGCATCGGTGGTGCCCAGGTCGGAGTCGTTTGAATTTTTAGCATTGGAACGACATTGGCAAGAGGTCGCCACGGATCTGGGTAACTATTTGGAGCAATTAGATCCTCGGTGGTTTGACTATCAGGTTTATAAGCACCCCATTGCAGGACGGTTATCAATTTTGCAAATGTTAGGATTTTTAAGAAATCACCTTCTACGTCATAAGAAACAGATTGTGAGCAGGTTACCTCCTGCTACTTAAGTCGGTAGTTTATGTTTAGTAATAAAGACATTAATGAATCCAGAAAAAATTGAATCACCCACAATTGATCAGGTGGGCGTTGAGGAGCGAGTGGCAAAGCTAAAGAGCAGGAGCATCAAGAAGGACTCCAAGGTTCATGCTCTGAAGATGGCAATGAGCATGATTGATCTGACGACATTGAGTGGAGACGATACTCCGGGCAAGGTGCGTCAGCTATGCTATAAGGCACTTCATGTTCATGATGCATACCCCGGACTGCCTACAGTAGCTGCTGTGTGTGTCTACCCATCGATGGTCAAAGTTGCAGCCCGTCATCTTGAGGGATCAGGTATCCAGGTAGCTTCTGTGGCAACATCTTTTCCGAGTGGACAGAGTAATCTTTCACTAAAGCTGGAGGAGACACGATATGCCGTGGAGGAGGGAGCAAGTGAGATTGATATGGTGATTTCCCGGGGTCGTTTTCTGGCCGGGGATGTACAGTATGTCTTCGATGAAATTGCAACTGTGAAGGAAGCTTGTGGCAAAGCTCATCTTAAAGTGATTTTGGAAACAGGCGAGTTATCCACCCTGGATAATGTCCGTAGAGCCAGCGATTTGGCCATGCATGCCGGAGCTGATTTTATAAAGACGAGTACTGGTAAAATTGCACCGGCAGCTACGCTACCTGTCACGTTAGTGATGTTGGAGGCTATCAGAGATTATTATTATGAGACCGGTGTGAAGATAGGAATGAAACCTGCTGGTGGAATACGCGATTCGAAAACGGCGCTGCAATATCTTGTGACCCTGCGGGAAACATTGGGAAATGATTGGTTGAGTCCGGACCTGTTTAGATTTGGAGCGAGTAGCCTGGCCAATGATCTGTTAATGCAACTTGAGAAACAACGCACAGGCCGATATCAGTCAGCAGATTACTTTTCACTGGATTAAGCAGAAATGAGCATGGCAAAGAAGAAGAACAAGGAGAAAACCCGGATACACTTTGATACGGATTGGAAATACGACCCGGCTCCAGAAAGCGTGGAGCACATCAAAGTGAATAAACAATATGAGCATTACATCGGTGGAAGCTGGAAAAGCCCTAATGAGGGTAAATACTTTAATACAGTTAACCCGGCAAGTGGGAAGCGACTTGCAAGAATAGCGTCTGGTAGCACATCGGATATCGATGATGCCGTAGCAGCAGCTCGGAAGGCCTTTGGACCCTGGTCTGCATTGCCTGGTAAGGAACGAGGAAAGTGGCTATTCAAGCTGGCACGACAAATTCAGGAGCGTGCTCGCGAATTTGCCGTGATTGAGAGTCTGGATGGGGGTAAACCGATCCGGGAATCGAAAGCTGTAGATATTCCATTGGCGGCAGCGCACTTCTTCTATCATGCCGGCTGGGCAGATAAACTGACATATGCATTTCCGGGCAGAAATCCTGAACCATTGGGGGTGGCAGGACAAATCATCCCCTGGAATTTTCCCTTGCTCATGGCCGCATGGAAGTTGGCTCCGGCTCTGGCTACCGGAAATACCGTGGTGCTGAAGCCTGCAGAAACAACACCACTTACCGCCCTTAAGCTGGCAGAGCTCATTGATGATCTTGGATTTCCACCCGGAGTCATTAATATTGTCACCGGAGCGGGAGATACAGGAGCGGCACTGGTCCAACACCCAGATATTGATAAGATAGCTTTTACCGGTTCTACTGATGTCGGCAAGGAGATACAGAAAAGCATTGCCGGTACTGGTAAAAAGCTCACGCTAGAACTGGGGGGTAAGGCAGCCAACATTATTTTGGAAGACGCAGCCATTGATCAGGCGGTGGAAGGTATCATCAATGGTATCTACTTCAATCAGGGACATGTCTGCTGTGCGGGGTCACGATTGCTTGTTCAGGAGTCGATTGAGAGTAAGGTGATAAAAAAACTGAAGGATCGAATGTCAACCCTGGTTATCGGAGACCCACTTGATAAGAATACGGACATAGGTGCCATCAATTCGAGAGCCCAACTAAAAACCATTCAAAAGTACATCGAACTCGGAGCAAAAGAAGGAGGCGAAATTTTTCAATGTGAGGGATCTTTGCCGGATGGGAAGGGTTTTTGGTGCAAGCCTACTCTTTTCACAGGATTAGCACAATCAAGTACCCTGGTCAAGGAGGAGATATTTGGACCCGTACTGGCTGTACAGTCGTTCCGTACATTGGAAGAGGCACTGACCAAGGCCAACAACACTCCCTACGGTCTTTCAGCGGGAGTTTGGACCGACAAGGGTGCCAAGATATTTAAGATGACGACTAAATTGAAAGCTGGAATTATCTGGGCCAATACCTATAATAAATTTGATCCGGCGTCACCATTTGGGGGATATAAAGAAAGTGGATTTGGCCGGGAAGGTGGCCTGCATGGGCTGTCGGCCTATGTAACATTTTAATGAATTTTTAACATGGCAGAGAAGAAGATCAAATCAACAGAAATAGAATCGTCGAATGGGCAGGTGCATGCATCTGGCCGTGTTTTAGTCGACAAGACCTATAAGCTATACATAGGAGGTGCATTTCCACGTACGGAATCGGGAAGGTATACGCCCATCACTTTGAATGATAATTCAGTAGTCAATATCTGCGAGGGATCGCGTAAGGATTTTAGGGAGGCTGTAGTTGTGGCAAGAAAAGCCCAGTCCGGATGGAGTAAGCGAACCGCATATAACAGAGGACAAATTCTGTATCGAATCGCTGAGATGCTGGAAGCCAGACATGCTCAATTTGTTGATTTGTTGGAACAGATAGGTTCAGAGAACCCTGCAGGAGAAGTTGACGCCAGCATTGATCGCATCGTTCACTATGCGGGTTGGTCAGATAAGTATCAACAGGTCTTCAGTACGGTGAATCCGGTTTCTGGTCCCTATTTTAATTTTTCGGTTCCAGAACCTACAGGCGTAGTTGCCATTATCTGTCCGCAACACAATCCACTGCTGGCTCTAATCACTAACCTACTGGCAGGTGTCGTCAGTGGCAATGCATGCATTTTAATCATACCCCCAATTAATGGAGCGGTGGCCATCACACTGGCTGAAGTATTGCACACTTCCGATCTACCGGGAGGGGTTGTGAATATTATCACGGGAAGTGAAGCCGAGCTGGTGCCACACGTCAGCGGTCACATGGATGTAAATGCTGTTGTCTACGCATCTGATCACCAGGATATCCTGCGATTGATTCAATCAGAGTCGAGTGCCAACGTAAAACGAGTGATCGCCCGTCAATATGAAGATTGGTCCGATGCGGAGCTGGAAGGACCCTATTTGATATCGGATACAGTAGAAATTAAAACGACCTGGCATCCTATAGGCCAATGATTTCAGGGGTATCCATATCACCCCCATTCATATACATATGACCCTAGCTAGTACCCTGCGAATTCTGCAATTTCGATGACATCGGACGTAAACGAATGTCCGGAAGAATTCATGGAATGGTTACGATTTCGTTTTTCAAGAGGTCGTCATATTTTCCAGGAATCCTAGGAAGTTGAATGAATGGAAAGGCAGCAATTCGAAATCGAAATGCGGTATTTGCGAAATACGTACATTGGGGGTAAGACTAGATTTAAAGGTAAAATGAGAAGACTTGGATTTTGCACAATACTGACTGTGCTACTAACCCTTGCGTATGGTCAGGGAGGCGATGAAGTTGTATTTCTATGGTCGAGCAAGGCTCCCATAATGGCAATGAGCCACCAACCCGAACAAGTGAGGATCACTGATCAGGGAGAACATGTAGTTTCTAATATTCATGCGCCCAATATAACAGCCTTTATACCTCCTCCCGATATTGCCACGGGCGCAGCAATTGTGATTGCGCCTGGTGGAGGACATCGAGAGCTGTGGATAGATCATGAAGGCTTTAATGTGGCCCGGTTTTTAAAAGATCAGGGCATCGCTGCATTCGTATTGAAGTATCGTCTCGCCAATATGGAAGGCTCTGAATATACTGTGGACGAACATGCCGTAGCGGACATTCTTAAAGCTGTTGAATTGGTACGAAGCAAAGCGCAGGCATGGAATATCAAACCTGAGAGAGTGGGCGTCATGGGATTTTC
>JAUILM010000834.1 GCA_030432855.1 Bacteroidia bacterium | reverse complement strand
ACGGGAGATTTGTTACTCATATGGAATGACAACTATGAGCCAGGAGCGGGTCACGAAGGAAAACGCATTCCATTGACAGCTGCCATATCGGAAGACGAAGGAAAGACATGGAAATACAAACGAAATCTGGAGATGGGTCCCAACCGGACCGCCGCCTACGCAAGTCTGACTTTTCATCAGGGTAGAGCATTGCTCACTTATACGGTCAGGGACGAGATTACAAAACTACGATCACACCGATTTCGGTCACTTCCTATCTCGTGGTTTTACCAGGAATAATAAGAACCAAATAGAAAATATATCATAATCAATTGTATGAAACCAGCTCAGATACTTAGATCCAGCATTAGTGATACATCGAATGTCACTACCGGGATGATCATTACGTACCATCTTTGGTCGGGAGTTTTTGAACTAGCCAAGAGAGCGGATCTTGACTATATCATCATCGATCTGGAACATCTTTCACATGATGCCTCCCTGGTAGCAGACATATGCGCAATGGGTCGGCGGGAAAATTTTCCAGTTCTTATTCGACCTGCTGCTTTGGATTTTACCCTAATCAGACTGGCTATGGATCTGGGACCCTGTGGCCTTCTGGTTCCTAACATTGAAAGCAGGGAAGACATGGAAAAGATTCAGGAGGCCATATATTTGAGACCCCGAGGGCAAAGACGTCCCGGAGGATTAGGCAATTACTGGGTTTCTGATTTCAACTATGATACCTGGAAAACAGAAGTCGAAGATCACGTTGTAATACTACCACAAATCGAAAGTAAATTAGGTTTGCAAAATCTAAAGGAGATAGCCAGCCACCCCATCACTACAGCCATGGCGGTAGGTCCGTATGATTTATCAGCTGATCTGGGAGTATGCTTCGATCCCAATGCACCCGTGCTTAAGGACGCCCTGACTCAAATCAAAACGGCAGCGGCCGCTGAACAAAAAAACATGTGGATGATCGGCGATGGTCCCACGTTAGTATCTGAGGGATACAATTTTGTTTGCATTACAGAGCCCATCATGTTCTTGGAAAGCCAGCTTAGGCAGGTAAACCATAAAACCAAGGGCACTACCCCGGCTGCAAACAACCTCGTTCTTCCTTAGAAATTAAACCAGGCCTTGTAACTACAACTCATTCCTATTCACCATCTTGTGCGCATAATCTACGGCCCTGGCTGTCAATGCCATATAAGTGATGCTGGGATTTTGTGTAGCAGCACTGGTCATACAGGCTCCGTCTGTGACAAACACATTCGGCACCTCGTGCATTTGATTATTTCCATTGAGTACACTGGTCTTTGGATCGCGACCCATCCGCGCCGTACCCATCTCATGGATGCAAGCACCGGGAGCAGTTGCCGTGTTGTAGGACGTGATATTTTTACAGCCAGCCGCTTCCAACATTTCTTCGGCACATTGCACACCATCTTTTCGCAGCGCATGCTCATTGTCCCGAAGCTTTGCATCGAAAGTAATCGTCGGCATGCCGTTGGGATCCAGCTTATCAAAATTGAGGAACATACGATTCTCATGATAAGGTAGTAACTCACCAAAACAGGTCATCGCAATCCGATAAGGACCTGGCTCAAAGATAGTCTTCTTCAAATCGGCACCTACTACACCTTCGGGTACATTATTACCCCGCATTGCGGATCCCTGATATCCAAAACCACGTACATAGTCAGATCTGCGTGTTGCGTCATCAATATTTCTAAATCGAGGAATATAGAATCCCACCGGTTTTCTCCCTTTATAGTATTTGTCTTCAAAGCCGGGTAAGTCACCTGCTGCTCCCATACCGTAGTGATGATCCATGATGTTGTGTCCCAACTCACCACTGGCATTACCCAATCCATCTGGGAAGGTTTCAGATCGGCTGTTGAGTAGAATGGCAGTCGTCCCTATTGTACTGGCATTGCAGAAAATTATCCGGGCAAAGAATTCCACATCTTCACCGGTGACACGATCACGGACCCGAACACCACTGGCACGTCCCGTTTCGGTATCAAATACAATCTCGTGCACGATACTATCCGGTCGAATGGTCAGATTACCCGTCTCTTGCGCAACGGGCAGGGTCGCAGAAAGGCTACTGAAATAACCTCCCAATGGACATCCACGCACACATCTTCCTCGCGTCTGGCACTGACCACGTGTACCTTTGTGCACCTCCGGATCGTACTGTGACAGGTTGGCTACCCGACCTGGCGTGACAACACGTTCGGGAAACACTTTAGCCACTGATTCTCTTAAGTGTTGTTCCGCACAATTCAATTCAAAAGGAGGTAAGAATTTTCCATCCGGTACCTGCTTAAGACCTTCCTTCTGACCACTAACCCCCACAAAGGTCTCCACATAATCATACCAGGGTTCAAGATCTTTATAGCGAATGGGCCAGTCCACGCCTATACCTTCCTTTGCGTTGGCCTCAAAATCGATATCGCTCCATCGATAGCAATGGCGCCCCCACATGATGGATCGTCCACCTACATGATGCCCGCGTATCCAGTCAAAACGATTGATTTCATCATAGGGGTACTCATCATCTTTATTAATGAAATGCTTGTGATCCTCACGTACCCACCAGGTCAAGCGATCCTGCTTGAAATAATGGTTGGCGATTTCTTCTTGTGTCACCATATTCTGATTAGGGATGTCCCAGGGATCCAGATTGGCGGTGGGATACTCACCATGACGCACCATTCGGCCCCGTTCCAGGACGATCGTCTTATAACCTTTCTTGCACAACTCCATGGCCGCAAAGCCACCACTAATACCTGAACCAATGACGATAGCATCAAATGTCTGCTCCTGCTTTCCTTTACCTATATAATTCATAGTGCCCA
>JAUILM010000043.1 GCA_030432855.1 Bacteroidia bacterium | reverse complement strand
TCTGCTCCGGTTTTTTATTATGCCATATATCGCCCCATCCATCGCAATTCTTTTGAGGGAAAAGACTATCTTTTCAGTTCAAATAGCAGCAAATAGATGGTAGAGAACTGGATTGAGCAGTTGAGTGAAAAATCCGGAAGATTTGTTTCATGGTTCAATGTGATATTGGTGCTGGTGATTTGTATCGATGTCATCATGCGTTATTTTTTTAATGCTTCACAAGCCTGGATTACTGAGTTTGAGTGGCATCTGTTTGCCATGATATTTTTAGTGGGAGCCGCTTATACTCTGAAGCATGATGACCATGTACGTGTTGACCTTTTCTATGCCAGATTGCCGGAAAGGTCGAAGGCATGGATAAATATTGTAGGAATTGTCGTTTTTCTAATTCCCTGGTGTCTTGTAGTCCTTAGAGCATCATGGAAGTATGCGCACAATTCCTTCAAAATAAATGAAGGGTCCCCTGATCCGGGTGGACTTCCATATCGGTGGTTTATAAAGTATATGATCGTTCTTGGATTTATTATTCTCTTGCTTCAGGCGATCGGATTGTTGCTACGGTGTATAAATGTCTTGCGAGGTAAGCAAAAGACCATCTTTCCAAAAATTGCGGATTCATAGAGTATGGAAATACTGGCGCTTGTTCTTTTTGTTTGCATATTCATCTTGATACTATTTGGATTTCCTGTAGCATTTACGCTGGGTGGCCTGTCGGTGATATTTGGGTATTTTACACTAGGTGTAGAGTTCTTCAATTTTTTGCCATCCCGGGTTATGGGTGTCATGAGTAACTATGTGCTCCTGGCAGTTCCACTCTTTATTTTTATGGGTATTATGTTGGAGCGATCCGGTCTTGCTGAAAGGCTGCTGGAAACCATGGCCATGCTGTTTGGTCGGGTAAAGGGTGGACTTGCTATTGCCGTGGTTGTGGTGGGCACTTTGTTGGCCGCATCAACCGGCATTGTGGGTGCTACTGTCATCACAATGGGACTGATTTCTTTACCTACTATGCTCAAAAGAAACTATAGCCCGGAGTTGGCAACAGGTGTGATAGCTTCATCAGGAACACTGGGTCAAATTATTCCTCCATCGATCGTACTGGTTCTGCTGGGAAGTGTTTTAAATGTATCTGTGGGAGAACTCTTTGCCGCGGCAATTATTCCTGGTATTTTATTGGTGGTTTGTTACATCGGGTATGTGTTGATTTTGGCATACCTGAAGCCAGGTGTTGCACCTGCAATACCCGCCGAAGAGATCGCAAGATTTAAAACCGAGGGATTTGGCCGTCAGGTAGTAGAGGCTTTTGTTTTGCCGTTTATCTTGATACTTGCTGTGCTGGGCTCGATATTTTTAGGTATTGCATCTCCAACTGAAGCGGCGGCAGTAGGTGCCCTTGGAGCCACACTACTTACCATGTTGCAGGGAAAATTTTCTTTGAAAGTGCTTAAAGAAGTCTCGTTTCAGACCACGCGCCTGACTACCATGGTATTTATTATTCTCCTGGGAGCAACGACCTTTGCGTTGGTATTTCGAGGTATGGGAGGTGACAGATACCTTGTTGACCTGATCGAGCAGGCAAATTTAACACCCTATGCATTTCTCTTTCTGGTGATGTTGGTTGTATTTATTGCAGGCTTTTTCATCGATTTCATTGAAATTATATTCATCATCGTGCCGGTGGTTGCTCCTATCTTTCAGTCGTATGGGATGGATCTGATATGGGTAGGGATTTTAATTGCCTTGAATTTACAAACGTCTTTTTTGTCACCACCATTTGGCTTTTCACTTTTTTATCTAAAAGGGGTAGCTCCTCCCTCGATTACTACAGGACATCTGTATCGCGGCATCATTCCTTTTGTGATAATTCAGTTAGTCTTTTTAATATTGGTAATTCTGTATCCGGGACTTGTGCTAGGTATGGTAGATTAGCTACTTTCCTTTAAATGTCACGAAGATCTCATGCTTTTAACAGATTCAAGCTTCTTTGATTGACCTACCGGCATTTTTAAGCCAGGAGATATACCCTGAAATACTAAGTAGAAGTAAAACGGTGTAGAGAAAGCTGGTGGGATAAAGTCCTTTATAGGAATAGATAGAAATAGCTACCACATCCACAACAATCCACAAGATCCAGTTTTCTATTTTTTTTCTGGCGAGGAGATATTGGGCTACCAGCGATGTCACGGTTGTAAATGCATCCGGATATGGCAGGGCAGCGTCTGTCCAGGTATGCATGGCATATCCCCAGATTAAGAAGCCCCCGATGATCACCAGAATCCACGACCATCGATCTCTCACAGATAAAGTGGTGACTGGAATGTCTTCAGAAGTATCTTGCTTGCCCGTACTCCAATACCACCATCCATAGGCATTGAGTATCATGTAGACAATATGGAGTATAAAGTCAGAGTAAAGTTGTGCACTATAAAATATGTAAGTATAAATCGATACTCCAATCAGACCTAGTGGCCAGGCCAAAATCCGTTGCTTGGTAAGAAGATAAACATTCAGCAATGTGAATATTACTCCGGCAATTTCCAATATTTGATCTATAGACATCTTTAGAAATCATGGATATCAAGAAGGCATTACTCGAAGAACATAGTAAATACCAAACTATGAAAATAGTGAATTACATAGGAACGAGTCCCTCCCGATTTAACCATTTGATGGAAATCTTAATGGGAGATGATAGCTTAGTGGTACAGAGAGCTGCCTGGGTTTTAACACATTGTATCGAAATCCAACCTGAATTACTTCAGGACAAACACTATGATCTGTTGATTGAAGCACTGGAAAACCCACTTCATGATGCAGTCAAAAGGAATATCCTTCGTTCAATTCAGTTTATCGAAATACCTGAAGAATGGCAGGGCTACTTTTATAGTAAATCTGCAACCTTAGCTATCTCTTCTAAGGAGCCGGTTGCTGTGCGTGTCTTCGCTTTACAGGTCATGTTTAATATTGGCAAAGGCATACCTGAACTCAGGAATGAACTATGGGAATTACTATCAGACCTTAAGGATCATGAAAAAGCAGGCATGAGATCCAGAGTGAAAAGACTAATGCAGGAAATTGAAAAAAAGTATTGATATAAGAATACAGTGGTAGAGGAGTCCCTGGGTTGAGACTCCTCTACCTGATTTTATTCTTCTTCATCAATGATCAACGCATCATCAATTATTTCATTACCATCACCATCCAGGTCTTCAAAACCCGCAATCGGCTCTGTATTCTCTGGAGTCTTTTTTATTTCATCAGATTTTCCAATAATGTCGGCCTTCTTTGAAAACGGGTCGCGTACTGCATCATAATTGCCATCTGCAAAAGCTGATGCCTTGGCAAAGAAGTCATCCTTATCCTCCAATAGGTCTTTGTGGAGTAGTTCTGACTGTTCAGTATATTCAGGGCGTGCTGCTTCTTCCTCTGCCAGCTTCTTTGCTTTTTCCAGTGTCTCGTCCATTTTTGCCGAGAGATTGTCAGAGACTTTTTTTGCCTTATCTGCCAGGTCGGATTTTAGATCAGAAGCGGCATCTTTTAAATCATCAACTCCCGTGTCATCAATATCAACGCTTTCTTCAAAATCCAAAGTACTGCTTTCGGGTTCACCCGTATCAAATAGATCATCCACTGAGCTGACATCGTCTGAAGCTATATGGTCAGCATCTTGCATTAAATCATCTCCTCTTTCTCTTAAGTCATCGCTAAACTCCTCTGCTTTTTTTGACGCAGCTTTCGTCGTGTCAATCACTTTTTCACCAATATCTTCAGCAAGGTTTTTTGCCTTATCAACCAGAGTACCTCCGGTCTTTAATACTTTTTCACCCACCCCTTCGGCAAATTCTTTAGCATCATCGACAAATGGTTTACTTTTCTCAATGACCTTTCCTCCGACATCTTCCACAAAGTCCTTGGCATCATCTACATAGGGTTTACTTTTTTCCCTCACTTTTTCCCCCACATCTTCTGCCATGTCAACAGCTTTGTCCCAAATGTTTTCTGCAGACTCCAATGCGTCAGAACCAATATCCTCAACCTTGTCTTTAGCCTTATCAAATAGATCCTCTGCCTTGTCAGCCATTTCCTTTCCTTTTTCCTTGCCTGATTCCACCACTTTATCTGCTGCTGATTTTGAAACAGACTTCACTCCAAACATCAGCTTTTTGATCTCATTTAAAAATCCCATAGTGTATGTTTTTTCTTCACGAAAAGATACTGAAATATTTAGGTATTTGCTGATCTAAATCACCTTCCAGACTTTCGGGCCATGAGGCAAATGCCCCTGATACGATGATCATTGTCAGCATACACAGGTCTTGGTATCAGATGTCGTTCCGTGACTTCGTTATTGAATGAGAAGCCTGCTACCCTGATGAGTGTTCGGAAAGCAGATTGTTTTTATCAAATACATAATGCCTTGTTCGCGTGGGGATGAAGTATTAGGGCCTTAAAATATATGGAATAGTATTTGTGATAAAAGATCTTGTTTTACAAAAAGGGTCAAACTGCCTCAGGAACAAAATAAAATCGAACAGTTTTTCAATTTTTTAGTCATAATATGTGGTACAAGTGGGTAAAAAGCGTCCTGGATAAGGTTATGGTATGATATTTACCAGCAATTGGATGATTACCAATCTCTTATGTAAAAAAATAACAAAAAAGGTATTACCTTTGTGTAAATTATAAAACTAATTATCAACCAAATAATTAAACGATGGCGAAATTATCAGCAATCGAGCTTACAGATTTGATAGATCGATACAAATCTGAAGCAAACAAGTTAAAGTTTCAAACTGATCAGGTGAGAGCTCAATTAAAGGATCTGAGAGCTCAACTGAAAGAGGCCGTTGCAGCAGAAAAAGCAGCTGCTAAAAAAGAAGCAGCTAAAAAACCTGCAGCAACAAAGAGAAGAGGAAGACCTGCAAAAAAAGCGACTTCTTCTGCTGCTAAGCCAGCAGCAAAAAGAAGAGGTAGACCCAGAAAAACAGCTGCTACTTCGTCCAGTGCATCTGAAGCTACTTCTACTCCAGAAGCTGCACCTGCTGCTCCTGCAAAAAGAAGAGGCCGACCCAGAAAATCAGCATCTGCTTCTACTACAGCAGCAAAGCCAGCTCCTAAGAGAGGACGTGGCCGACCTAAAAAAACTGAGACTGCTTCTACTACAGCAGCGAAGCCAGCTCCTAAAAGAGGACGTGGCCGACCTAAGAAAACTGAAACTGCAGCTACTACAGCAGCAAAGCCAGCTCCTAAAAGAGGACGAGGCCGACCTAAAAAAACTGAGACTGCTTCTACTACAGCAGCAAAGCCAGCTCCTAAGAGGGGACGTGGCCGACCTAAAAAGACGAGCTAGTTGAAATAGTAGTTTCGTAAATTTTAAAAGCGTCAGATCAATGATCGACGCTTTTTTTTATGCCCCAACTCCGGCATTTCCTATATTGACGTTGGAACAAAATGATTTATTACTTCACCATGTTTCGATAGGGATTCATTCTATCGCAGCAGTTCTTACTAATGGAAAATGACTTTACCAAAAACTAGACTTTTAGCCCTGGACGTCATGAGAGGAATGACGATCTTTTTTATGATCATTGTCAATACACCTGGTTCCTGGAATTTTGTATACGGACCACTTACTCATGCCAGCTGGAATGGTTGTACTCCAACGGACCTGGTATTTCCCTTTTTTGTTTTTATCGTGGGGGTCTCCATGGCTTACTCTTTTCGTAAGTATGATCAAGCCGAAAGATCTACCTGGATACGAAAGATTTTGAGACGTACATTATTGATTTTTCTGATCGGTTTGTTTCTCAATGCTTATCCTTTATACGACCTGGATATCAGTTCTTTAAGAATATTTGGAGTACTACAACGCATTGCACTGGCGTACGGAATCGCTGCATTGTTGGTTGTCTTTTTCAGGGAAAAGCTTTTGCCCATTATCTTTATCGGTATACTGCTTGGCTATTGGGCCATTCTACTACTCTTCGGTGGCAGTCAACCTTTGTCACTGGAAGAAAATGCAGTGCGATTGCTTGATCTTTGGTTATTTGGTGCAGACCATTTATATCAGGGTTATGGTTTGCCATTTGACCCTGAAGGTCTATTAAGCTCACTTCCTGCCGCAGGCACTGCAATCTTCGGATATCTTGTTGGAAGAAAATTTCAACAGTCAGATGTGGTTACCTCAGGTTTAAAAACGATCGCACCCTGGGGTATAGGAGCTCTGGTCCTAGGTGTAATATGGAATTTTATCGGGTTTCCCATAAATAAACCAATTTGGTCAAGTTCATATGTTCTCTTTGCCGGTGGATTGGCCACACTGTTCTTTATTGCATTAATTTGGATCATTGACGTACAGGGATATAAGAAGTGGACCTATGTATTTAGAGTTTTTGGTCTGAACCCCCTCATTTCTTATGCGCTGTCAGGACTGATCATCACGACATTCAGTTTGATTAAAATAGGTGATACTTCACTGTACCCATGGTTGTATCAGGAGGTCTTTTCAAAAATGGGAAGCCATTTTGGTTCATTGATACAGGCTCTCACCTACACAATGTTTATATGGTTATTTGCCTGGCAGCTATATCGTAGAGGTAAAGTTATAAAGGTCTAATTTCCCTTTTTGTCAAAAGATTAGGCAACAATTGTGGATGTCGTAGCACTCCATCAGACTAAAAACTTGTCGAGTATATAGATGAATTAATCGATTTTAGAGCCTGAGGGGGATGTACGATGGAACGAAACGAATATAAAATGTGGTTTCGCTATCGTAACCAAATTAAATTATGATGAAATCTACTTCTATTGTATTCCTTTTTCTGTTTGCCATTTTTAGACCTGGATTCTCCCAGGAAGCCTTTGTCATTAAAGACTATGAAATTCAGGCACAGGTGTTTCAGGATGGCTATTTTGATATCTATGAATCTATTCAGGTCGAATTTTCTGAGCCAAGACATGGTATTTACCGTAAGATACCTACCCAATATGTGGTAAATGGTCAAAAGACAAAAATAGATATTTCTGACATTGACGTACAGAATGACAAGTACCGGGTACAACATTCAGGAGGAGCCACCACGATTCGTATTGGAGATGCAGACACCTATGTGGAAGGCATTAAGACGTACCAGATTACATATCGAGTGTATGATGCGTTTATTTTCGACAGTACAGGTACCGAGTTCTATTGGAATTTTATTGGTACAGAATGGGATGTTCCTATTGAGCGGGCAAATATCACACTGCAGGTTCCACCCAATGCAGGGGCCTATTTGGAAGATTATAAAGTTTTTGCTGGAGCAGCAGGTAGTATTAGTCAGCAAAAAATTAAGAGTTCGCTTGACATTAATGCGATTAATATTGCTACAACTGCCAGCCTGAATCCCAATGAAGGTGTGACACTGGCGGTTATGTTTCCTCCGGGTACGATTAAAAAATATGAAAAACCAAAGGTTGTAGATCACTTTTTCGCTATTCCCGGAGCATTGCTGGCTTTGCTATTTGGATTTTGGTCTTTCCGGGGAAAGCAGCAAAAAGTCCATATGGATGAAGTGATTTCATCTCCTCCTCAAGGTCTATTTGCTTCTGAGGTCGGTGCACTGGTAGATGATCGAATAAATGATCGGGATATAATTGCGCTGATACCCGAATGGGGTGCTAAGGGATATATCCGGGTTAAGTCTGTCGAGAAAGAATATGGTCACAAAACAGATGATCTGTATATCGAAAAACTGACGGATTTACCCTCTGAGTATCCTCAATACCAACATACTTTTTTTGAAGGTTTATTTGCTGAGGGTGACTTCTCATTTCTTTCTGATTTTAAATATAAGTTTACCACAATCTGGCAAAACATTAGAAGGGATTTGCGTGAAGTAACCAAGAGACCGGATCTCTATGATATGAGTTATTACGGGGTGTTCCATAAAGGAGGTATGATTGCATTATTTGTGGTTTGTCTCATTATTGGTATTGTTTTGATGGCGGCATTTAGCCTATTTATCTCCGGTATGCTCACTATTATCTTGGGAGTGGGTGCGTTAGTGATCCATTTTTCCACACCAAAGAAGACCGCTGAGGGAGCGCTATTGCAGGCACAATTAAAATCATTTCAAAGGTTCTTGAAGAAAATGCCGCCAGAAGAGGTGCAAAGACTTGCTCAAAAGGATCCGGACTATTTTGAAAAGACATTGCCTTACGCAGTAGCCTTCGGTTATGATAAAACATATACTCAACAATTTTCAAAGTACCGGGAGCACAGTCCACGCTGGTTTTACAATGAACATCGGTATGAGACAGGAAAGCGTACAACGATGCGTCATTTTAGTGATGCCCTGGTATTTAGTTCGGTCACAAGTGCATTTACTGCAGTGAAACCCGCACCAACAAGTACCTCTTCAGGATCCTCCGGTGGTGGATTTTCTGGTGGTGGCTTTGGCGGCGGCGGCGGTGGAAGCTGGTGATCAGAAAATTGTGTTGCGTACAATAGGATTCACGAAGGAATATAGCCCTGAGATTTACGATAACTTGAAATAATTTTGCAGGTTTGCAATCCTTATTAAAGTAAAGCCAGCAAATAAATGCAAGCATCAGAAAAGTTAATCGTAGACAGCATTCGTACCTTGTCCATGGATGGTGTACAGAAGGCCAATAGTGGGCATCCCGGAGCAGCCATGGCGCTAGCCCCTGCCTCGTATGTGTTGTGGCACCATATTATGAAGCATAACCCTTCAAATCCGGCATGGATTGACAGAGATCGATTTATACTTTCAAACGGACATGCCTCGATGTTGATTTATAGCTCCCTGTTTGTGTCAGGATACAATATTTCTCTCGATGACCTAAAGCAATTCAGGCAGTTGGATAGTATTACACCGGGTCACCCTGAGCATGGTATCACTCCGGGAGTAGAGACCACAACAGGACCATTAGGTCAGGGTTTTATGAATGGAGTAGGTATGGCGATGGCTGAAGCACATCTTGCTGCACGGTACAATCGTCCAGGTCATGAAATCGTAGACCACTATACATATGCCATATGCAGCGATGGAGATCTGATGGAGGGTGCATCTCATGAAGCAGCTTCCCTGGCAGGGCATCTCGGTCTGGGCAAACTTATATATCTGTACGATGACAACCACATCACCATCGAGGGTGATACGGACATTGCCTTTTCGGAAGATGTGGAGAAGCGCTTCGAATCGTATGGTTGGCATGTGCAAAATCTTGGGGAAAGTGCAAATGATCTGGATAGGCTTAAGGATGCATTTAAAACGGCTAAGTCAGAGGAAAATAAACCTTCACTTATCATCTTAAGGACGCATATCGGATATGGATCACCTAACAAAGTAGATACTGCTTCGGCGCATGGATCGCCACTGGGTGCAGAGGAGGTTCTGAAGACAAAGGAAGTATATGGATGGCCTTCCGAGGAGCCCTTCTATGTGCCGGACGAAGTCTATAGTACACGAGAAGAGATTGTAAAACGGGGAGAAGCGGCGGAAAAATCATGGGAAGATCGGTTTGAAGCCTATGCTTCCGAATTTCCTGACCTGGCTGCATCACTCAAAGCCGCTTATGAGCAGCGTCTGCCCGAGGGGTGGGACAGTGAAGTACCCTCCTATGGAAAAGATGATAAAGCATTGGCTACCCGAGCATTAAATAGTGTGTTTATAAATGCTGTAAAAGATAAGTTACCCTGGCTAATGGGAGGGAGTGCCGATCTCGAGCCATCTACCAAGACTATGATCAAGGGACATCCTTATTTCTCCAAAGATGATTATACCGGTAGAAACCTGGGATGGGGTATTCGTGAGATGGCAATGTGCGCTGCTAGTACCGGTATGTCATTACATGGTGGTGTGCGTGTATATGCTGCGACATTCTTTGTTTTTACAGATTACTGCCGAGCAGCTATTCGTTTGGCTGCCTTGATGCATCAACCTATCATTTATGTTATGACGCATGATAGCATAGGTTTGGGAGAGGATGGTCCAACCCACCAACCGGTCGAACACCTGGCATCTTTACGTGCCATGCCCAACCTTACCGTGATACGGCCTGCAGATGCCAATGAAGCCCTGGAAGCCTGGAAAGCAGCTATTCAGCGAACGGATGGTCCCACATTGCTCGTCTTGTCTCGTCAGGGTATCCCCATTCTTGATACAGACGTGGTGGCCCCTGCATCCAACCTTCATAAGGGTGCCTATACGCTAAGCGCTGAAACCGGTGATACGCCTCAGGCGATTCTAATAGCTACAGGTTCAGAAGTTGGTGTAGCTATGGAGGCCCAGGAAATATTGAAATCAAAAAATATAGATGCCCGAGTAGTGAGTATGCCAAGCTGGGAGCTCTTTGAGGAGCAAGATGCCGCATACAAATCCTCGGTACTACCTGCTGGTGTACCCGTAAAGGTTGCCATTGAGCCAGGATCGACACTGGGATGGCATAAATATGTGGGTGATCATGGTGCTGTGATCGGTATAGATCGATTTGGAATAAGTGCACCTTATGAAGAAATCTACAAACGATTTGGGCTCACCGCTGAAGACATGGCAGCAAAAGTGGAAGAGTTGTTGGGATAGTAGTCCCTGCAATAGAGAATATTAAGGAAGGATCTGATTGTGTCAGGTCCTTTTTTTTTGAGCATCATGCAACTATTGGTACGTGCAGTCCGTCTCTAGTTTTAGTATTATTTACAAATATTAGGAAAATAAGTACCGTGCACCTTTGTTAATGAAGTGACGATATGAAAGGTAAACATCTGGGAGAGTTTGAAGAACTAGTATTGCTTGTGGTGGCCTCACTGGATAATTATGCGTATGCAGTCACTGTTCAGAGCGAAATTACCAATAAGGCAGATAGAAAGGTAAATATCAGTGCAGTACATACCGCGTTGTATCGACTGGAGGAAAAAGGATACCTGGCCTCAGAAATGGGTGGAGCAACAGCAACCCGAGGTGGCAAACAAAAGCGAATGTTTCGTGTGACTAGTGCGGGATTTGCTACCCTACAATCTGCCAAGATGATACGTGAGAAACTATGGCGTGAGATACCCAGGCTTTCCTTTGGTAATTAATACAAATGATGCATGGAACGACTTCCTCCTAAATGGATCATGAAGATTTTGAGTTGGTGGATTGACCCATCAATATTGGATGAAATTCAAGGTGATTTACTGGAGCTGTTCCAAATGGATTATACCGAACAAGGGAAAGTTTATGCTACTCGAAGGTATTTGAAGAACGTATTATTATCTATTCGAAACTATAACCTCAGGAGGTTTCGCAGATCTCCATCAAATAATTCCTTGGCTATGATTGGAAACTATTTAAAGAGTACGATTAGAAATATTTCAAAGAATGCGACATACTCCATTCTGAATATTCTGGGGCTGGCTATTGGTATTGCTGCTTGTCTGTTTATCCTTCAGTACGTCTCATACGAGAAGAGTTATGATCGCTTTCATGATGCCTATGAGGATATATACAGGGTACGGTACAAAGTATATCGGGATGGAGAATTAAATATTGATTGTGCTGCTGCCGTACCCCGTGTCGGACCTTTCATGAAGGAGAATCTACCTGAGGTAGTTGATTTTGTAAGGGCGTACCCCATGTCTGGCACTATATCCTATAACAATACATCCTTTCGGGAAAAACGCATGCATATTGTCGACCCGTCTTTTCTAACCATTTTCTCTTTCCCTTTGATCAAAGGCGATCCTTCCACCGCTCTATCAGATCCTTATTCAGTGATAATTACAGAAGAGATCAGCAAGAAATACTTTGGTAATGAAGACCCTATAGGTAAAACGCTGGAATTTGATGGCGATGATAAATTGCAGGTCACAGGTGTAGCCAGGAATGTTCCGGAAAACTCTCATTTAAAGTTTAATTTTCTGATAAGCTATGAAACCTTAAATAGTAGAACCAGAAATGATGAAGGAGTGTCCAGCTCTGAAACATCCTGGGGCTGGTACGACTTTAATACATATGTTAGAGTGGAGCCAGGTACAGATCCGATTGTCTTTGATGAAAAATTTGCAGACATACTATATCAGGAGCGAAAGGAAGACTTTGAAAAGTATAACTTTAAGGCTGAATTTCCACTACAATCTATAGCAGATATACACCTGTATTCCAATTTGTTACAGGAGTCAGAGCCAGAAGAGCAAGGAGATGGGAGAGCCGTCGAATTCTTAAGTGTAATTGCACTTTTTATCCTGATCATTGCCTGGATAAATTATGTGAATTTATCAACAGCAAGATCCATCGACCGATCCAAGGAGGTGGGAGTAAGAAAGACACTTGGAGCCAGTAGACGACAACTGATTTTTCAATTCTTCACTGAAGCATTCGTTCTTAATCTTATCGCTTTGTTCCTGGGCGTTTTTATTGTATTGGCTGGTATTAGAGGGTTTAATATCCTGACAGATTCAAGATTAAGTACTGCCTTTTTAGGGGATCCCCAATTCTGGATCACAATAAGTGCGATCTTTCTCTTAGGTACTGTTTTATCCGGTCTGTATCCTGCACTGGTTTTATCTTCTTTTCGACCGGTGTCAGTCCTGAAGGGAAAACTAACAAAGGGTATTTCAAACGTATTTTTTAGAAAGGCGTTGGTTGTTTTTCAATTTGTAGCATCAGTTGGATTAATAGCGGGTACACTGATCGTATATCAACAATTAAATCATTTGCGGAAGTTAGACCTTGGATTTGATATGTCGGAAATGGTGGTAGTGAATGGTCCCAGGGTTTTTGGACAGGATTCACTTTTCCCCAGTACTAATGAATCTTTTAAGAATGAACTTAAACAGCTTGCCTTTGTGGAGTCTGTGACGAATGGATCCAATGTGCCAGGAGATGAAATTTTTTGGACCAATGGAATACGAAGAAATAGTCAGAGTGAAGATGCAAACAAGATAATTTACAATGTAGGTATTGACTATAACTACTTTGATACGTATGACATTGATGTAGTTGCTGGGCGCAGTTACAATAGGTCGCATCAGACCGATACGGGATCTGTCATCTTGAATGCTCGTGCCATCGAATATTTAGGATTTAAGAGTCCTGAAGCTACCATTGGAGATAAAGTTTTTTTCTGGAATAAGCCATGGACAGTCATTGGCGTGGTGGATGACTATAATCAAATGACAGCCAAGCAAGCCGTTTCACCTCTGATATTTCATTTACAGCCAGACAATTCCGGGTACTACACCATACGCTTAAAAGAAAATACAAACCCATCTGCCCTCAATAGTCTACAATCAACGTATGAAAGCTTTTATCCCGGGAATCCTTTTGATTATTTTTTCCTTGATGATTTCTTCAACCGACAATATAATAACGATCATACTTTCAGTAGGGTCTTTACATTATTTGCTTTGTTTGCAATCTTTGTTGCCTGCCTGGGACTCTTTGGTCTCAGCAGTTTTAATGTGGTAAAACGTAGTAAGGAAATCGGGGTGAGAAAGGTCTTGGGTGCAAGTGTTTGGAAGATCGTAAACCTGCTTTCCCGAGAATTTTTAATGCTACTCTTGCTGGCAAACTTGATAGCGTGGCCGATTATTTACTGGATTATGAATAACTGGCTCAATACCTTTGCCAGTCGAATATCGATCGGCATTTGGTCGTTTTTGATTGCTGGTGCTTGTGTGTTGGTTATTGCCATGGGGTCTGTCAGTCTTAAAATTGTGCAGGCTGCGAGAGCTAACCCGGTAGATGCTATAAGGGATGAATAGTTGGGTTCCCCTTGACTGAACATGTCGTAAAAAATGCAGACCTTTCAGTAAGTAAAATGCTGAATATGTCTTCTCTATGTCATCGGCCGGTTGTCGGATCCTTATTTTTCGTATATATTCTTACTTTGTTGGGATGTGCTACAGATTCTCAAGAAGAGACCTTGCAAGTGCATCAGTGGGAAAAACTTACACTTGAGTTTGAAGGACCTGCTGTATCTGAATCTGATACTGAAAATCCCTTCACTTCGTATCGCCTCTTGGTAGACTTTCATCAGGGAGATCACACGGTCACTATTCCAGGGTTTTATGCTGCTGACGGGAATGCTGCCGAGACAGGTGCTGAAGAGGGTAACATCTGGAAGGTGAGATTTAGACCCGGTAGGATAGGGGTATGGACTTATAATGCATCTTTCAGAAAAGGACCGGATATAGCCATCAGTGATGATCCGTCTGCAGGAGAGTCTGTGTCTTTCGATGGTGCAACTGGCAGTTTTGAAGTACTTGAAAATGAGGATCATAAGGGACGGATAGAAACCACCGACGGTCATTATTTAAGATATGCGGGTTCTGGTGCATATTATTTAAAAGGAGGAGCAGACAGTCCTGAAAATTTTCTTGCTTTTCATGAGTTTGATGGTACCTATAAAGGGACCGCTCCTGAGAATCGTGAGGGAGAAGCAGCGAATACAGATCAACTTCACCAGTATGCTCCTCATGTTAAAGATTGGCAAGAGGGTGATCCCACCTGGCAAGATGGAAAGGGAAAAGGCATCATTGGAGCCTTAAACTACCTCGCCAGCGAGCAAATGAACTCTGTCTATTTTCTTACAATGAATATAGAAGGAGACGGAAAGGATGTCTGGCCCTACACCGGTTACGATGAACGGTTTCGTTTTGATTGTAGTAAGCTAGACCAGTGGGAGATTGTTTTTGATCATATGGATGCTCTGGGACTTAGCCTTCATGTGGTTTTGCAGGAGACTGAAAATGAAAAACTGCTGGATGATGGAGACACTGGTCCGCAGCGCAAACTGTACTATCGGGAATTGATAGCCCGCTTTAGCCACCACCTCGGTGTGACCTGGAATATGGGGGAGGAAAATGGTCCTATGGACTTTTCACCAAATGGTCAAACCATTGAACAACGGGAGGCTATGGTGCAATATATCAGTGATCATGATCCTTATGAAAATCTGATTGTCATACATACGCATCACAATGACGAAAGCAAAGAAGAGCTATTTACGCCACATTTAGGCTTTGAGTATCTCGATGGAATGTCCATTCAAAATGGGAATCCACATCATACCTATGAAAGTGTACGTACCTGGCGGGAAAAATCGGCGATGGCTGGCAGACCCTGGGTGATCCATCTCGATGAGTTGGGACCTGCCAATCGTGGTATTGATCCGGATGACCGAGAAGATAATAATCAGGCGGAAATGCGTGATGCCATTCTCTGGGCCACACTTATGGCTGGTGGAGCTGGAGTGGAATGGTACTTTGGGTACTTAAACCATAATAATGACCTGGGATGCGAGGATTGGCGATCCAGGGATCGACTCTGGGACTATACCCGGTATGCATTGGAGTTTTTCCAGGATCATCTTCCCTTTTGGGAAATGACTCCTGATAATTCTATCGTTACGCATGACGGTACCTTCTATTGCTTTTACAAGCCACAAGAAGTCTACGCTATCTACCTATCAAAAGCTGGCCCTTGCCAGATCGATCTTGATAATTCCGAAATCAATTACGATGTCAGATGGTATAACCCAGGGACAGGAGGTGAATTGCAGG
>JAUILM010000042.1 GCA_030432855.1 Bacteroidia bacterium | reverse complement strand
TAGAAAAGCAAATTCCAAAGCGGTCTCCCGATGGCGCTTAAATCTGCCCGAGGCACCACTATGCCCTGTCTCCATGTTGGTGTGTAATAGAATCGGATTCTCACTACCACTTTCACTACGCATTTTAGCCACCCATTTTGCGGGTTCCCAATACTGTACCTGCGAGTCATGTAGCCCGGTAGTGACCAGGAGGGCAGGGTACTGTTGTTTCCTGACATTGTCATAGGGTGAATAGCTCTTCATGTAGTGGTAGTATTTTTCATCATTGGGATTACCCCACTCATCATATTCACCGGTAGTGAGAGGAATGGAATCATCCAGCATGGTGGTCACGACATCTACAAAGGGTACAGCTGCGATCACTCCCTTGTATAATTCCGGAGACTCATTTATAACAGCGCCAATCAGCAATCCACCGGCACTTCCTCCCAAAGCGAACGTTTTATCCGGGCTTGAGAAGCCTTCATCCTGGAGATATTGAGTACAATCTATGAAGTCAAAAAATGTATTTTTCTTTTTTAAGAATTTTCCCTCCTCGTACCAGTCTCTCCCCATTTCCTGACCGCCTCTTATATGGGCGATGGCAAACGAAAAGCCACGTTCCAGCAGGCTTAGTCGGGCGGAGTTAAAAGTGGGGTCTATGCTATGTCCATAGGAACCGTAGCCATATACTAAGAGGGGGGCCTTACCATCCCGCTTAAGATCTCTTGGGTAAATGATAGATATGGGGACGCGTTCTCCATCCCTGGCCCTGGCATAGAGACGCTCACTTTCGTACAGATTGGGATCGTATCCTCCTTCGACTTCCTGTTGCTTCATTTGAGTGCGTACATGCGTATGCATATCAAAATCATAGGTAGTGATAGGTGTGACGAGTGATGTATATCCGAAACGGAGTACAGAGGATTCAAAGTCCCGGTTGGTACCCGGATATACCGTATACGTTGGCTCATCGAATGGTATGTAGAATGAATCTCCGTTAAAGGGTCTCACACAGATATGCGTAAGACCGTTCTGCCGCTCTGATAAGACTACAAAATCTCTGAATACTTCCACATCTTCCAGTAGCACGTCTTTTCGATGAGGGAGGATCTCGCGCCAGTGTTCTACATTCGTTTTATCTTCTGAGGTTTCCATCAACTTGAAGTTCTTGGCGTCCTGATTGGTTCGGATGAAAAACTTGCCATTGAGATGGTGGTCGATATAGTACTCATGCTTCTTCTGTCGGGGTGTGAAGATTCGGAATTCACCATTAGGATGATCAGCATCCAGTATCCTGAACTCCGTGGATAAAGTAGCATAGGAAGCTATGATAATGTACTTGCCTGATTTAGACTTATACACAATGGTGTTAAAGGTATCATCCTGCTCATGATAGATCTCTTCATCTTCGTCCGGAGACGTGCCCATCCGATGTTTGAATATTTTGAATGCGCGAAGACTCTCATCTTTACGAGTATAGAAGAGGGTCTTGTTGTCATTGGCCCATACCGCTCTTCCAGTCGTAGTGTTGATCTGATCTTCTAGCATTTCACCGGTACTGAGATTCTTTACCCGGAGTGTGTAGATCCTACGACTTACCGTATCCTCACCAAATGCCAGATACTGATTGTCAGGGCTTACTGTTAAGCCTCCTACCTGATAATAATCATGTGGCTCAGCAAGCTCATTTACATCGAGCAGTTCTTCAAAGAGCCCCTTGTCAAACTCCTTTGACCGGACATAGAGAGGATGTTCATTACCCTCCTCATAACGCATTTGGTAGAAGTAGCCATTCATGAAGTAAGGGACCGACATATCTGTTTGTTTGATACGGCCGGTTATTTCTGAGAACAGATCTTCTTGTAACTTCCTGGTAGGGCTCAGGATCTCATCTTTGTATTTATTTTCAGCACGAAGATATTCATGGACTTCCTCATCCTCCCGTTGATTTAACCAGTAGTAGGGGTCAATGCGTACATCATTGTGTTTTTCAAGTTTATGTTCTACTCGCTTTGCGATAGGTGGCTTCATAAAGGAAATTGATTTAGCCGACAAAGTAAAACCTTTTTGAGATCCTGTCATTAATAGCTTATGCCGGAATTTTCAATGGACCGGCACAGTTGTGTATTTGGTGGTTAGTAGAATAATTTTGGAGGTAATCGACAAATATACTACGTTGCAGGCGCCACGATCGATCACTGCTAAGAGTTGATATTGATCTAATGAAAAGTGAAGTTACGGAAGATACACAGACGGAGGAAGTCACAGGCAAGCGAAACCTGAGGCTTTCCTACAAGCAAATATTCGCCATTTCAGCTCCCATCATGATTGGGAGCGCTGCACAAAACGTGATAGCACTGAGCGATAGCGTATTTCTCTATCATCTCTCGGCTTCTGATTTTGCCGCCATTGGATTTGTCAGTGTATTTTTTCTCATTATCACGGCCATTGGATATGGTTTTTCGAGAGGTGGTCAGATCCTTGTAGCACGAAGACTGGGAGAAAAAGACCATAAAAGTGCCGGTGCCAACTTCTACTCGATGCTGTATATGGAGATCGGGCTGGCTCTGTTTTTCTTTTTATTTATCGTGTTCTTATCTCCTCATTTCTTTAGACTTTTTGTCGATACAGAAGTCATCTATGTAAAGAGTCTTGAGTATCTAAAGTATAGAGCATATGGTGTTTTTCCTGCCTTTATTGGCATGTCTCTCATTGCCTTTTACACGGGTATAGCTCGTACTAAAATCATTATGTACGACACTATAGTCCTGATCGTTGTCAATCTGGCGTTGAACTACTCACTCATATACGGTAAGTGGGGGATGCCTGAAATGGGAATTGCCGGAGCAGGCCTTGCCAGTACGCTGGCAGAGGTTGCTGCACTGATCGTTTTTAGCTTCTATATGTTTTTTGACAGGAAGTTGAAACCCTTTAAACTTTTAAAAATACCCAAGCCCGATCTGCCGCTGATCCGAAGGTCCCTCCGGATCGCCAGTCCCATTGTTGCACAGGCAGTCGTTGGACTGGGCAGTTGGTTTTTCTTCTTCTCCATTATTGAAAACATGGGCGAGCGCGAACTGGCCGTCAGTAACCTGGCCCGCGTGGTATACCTCACATTGAGCATACCATGCTGGGGGTATTCTGTGGGTGTTAATACACTAGTAAGCAATGTCATCGGACAAGGGAGGGTGAGCGATGTCATGCCCGTGATTAAGAAGACCATTTATATATGTGTGGCCAGTACGCTGGCTCTGGCCATACCTGTGCTGCTATTTCCCAAATATATTCTGTATCCCTTGCTGGGTTCGGAAGACATGTCACTCTTTGTCGAGGCGCAACCTATCTTTTATATCTTATTCATTATTCTGACCTTATTTGCCATAGGCGGTGTCCTATTTAATGGAATGGCAGGCACTGGGGCTACCCTGGAAGGGCTTAAGATTCAGGTGATTTGTGCCGTTTTCTACGTGGTGCTCATCTACGTGTTGGTAAACTATCTGGAAGTAGGCCTGGTGACCGCATGGACGATCGAGATTGTCTATTGGCTACCTCTTTTGTGGCTGGTATACCGCTATCTCAAAGGCGATCATTGGAGACATCTGCAAGTGTAGTTATTCACACCTTGTGGAAATATTATGGATTGCTGCCATGTTATATAGACTATATTTGCCCCTGTGAGACTGCAAAGACTAGAGATAAAAGGATTTAAAAGTTTCGCCAACGAAACCGTCATAAACTTCAATGAAGATGTATTGGGTGTCGTAGGGCCAAATGGGGCAGGCAAGTCAAATCTTGTCGATGCTATTCGTTGGGTCCTGGGCGAACAGAAAAGTAAGGACCTCCGACTGGATAAAATGTCGGATGTGATTTTCAATGGCACCAAGAAGCGAAAGGCAGGTAGTGTAGCCTATGTCGCGCTCACCTTTGAGAATACAAAGAACATCCTTCCCACTGAGTACAATATCGTCACCATTGGGAGATACCTCTATCGATCCGGTGAAAGTGAATACAGACTAAACAATGTACCCTGCCGGTTGAAAGATATCCGATCTCTCTTTTTGGATACCGGTATTGGTTCTAACTCTTACGCCATCATTGCTCTGGGCATGGTGGAAGACATTCTGGCAGACAAGGAAAACGCCCGAAGACGGATGTTTGAGCAGGCTGCCGGCATAAGCAAGTATAAGACTCGTAAGAAGGAAACTCTTAATAAACTCAACTCCACTCAAGCTGACCTGGATCGTATCGAAGACCTCCTCTACGAGATCGAGCAGAATCTGAAAGTACTGGAAAAGCAGGCCCGTAGAACTCAACGCTACTTTGATCTAAAGGAAAAATATAAGAATCGCAGCGTGAAGCTCGCGGTAGTTAAGATTAAGGATCTCAAGGATTCATATCAGTCCCTTACCAAGAAAATCGAGACTGAACAGGATGTGTACCGGGCTTTGGATGTGAAGATCCATGATTCTGAGGCTGCGTTGGAAGGCTTGAAACAAAAACATCTGGATAAGGAAAAATCGTTATCAGACTTTCAACGGTCGATGAATGACTTGATTTCAAAAATTCGATCCACAGAAAACGACAAGAAGATACTTGAGCAGAAGCTAAATTTTCTGCAACAATCCAGGAATACTCTCGAACAACGGATAAAACTCAATCAGAAGCGTATCCTGGAATTGGATCAAAGCGCGGCTTCACACGATCAGTCGCTGTCAGAGATTCATGGTCGTGAAGCAGAACTACAGCAGGAACTCGAAGAGGCTAGAAAAGAGCTGGAAGAAATACAGTCGGGGCATGGTAGTACAAAGGAAGCACTAAACAAGGTTATAAAAACCCATCAGGAAAAGCAGAATGAGCTGGTAAGGCTGGAAAAGCAATTAGTTGCCACCGAAACCAACATGAATGCCGCTCAACAGGATATTAAAAAGCTGGAAGACCAAATCCGAAGTCAGAGTGAAGAGTATGCAAATACTGAGAAATCTCTGGAAGAATTACTAGCACGGATCAAGGATCAACTGGAGGTCGTACAGGATATAGAGACGCAGGAATTTAAGCGACAGCAGGAGCGTGCAGATCTGGAAGCAAAAGAAGATCAGGTATCTGCTGCCCTCAACAATCTAAACCGTCAGCGAGATGCCAAGAAGCATGAGTATGACCTGATCAAATCGCTGGTAGACAAGCTGGAAGGATTTCCCGATAGTATCAAGTATCTGAATAAAAGTGAGAAGTGGAACCGCACAGCCCCTCTCTTGTCGGATCTTATCTACTGTTCTGAAAAGCATCGGGTGATCATCGAGAATTTTCTGGAACCCTTTCTGAATCATTATGTAGTTGATACGATTGATGATGCGGCTGAGGCCATTCGATTGCTCTCTGATGCACAGAAGGGGAGGGCAAACTTCTTCGTGCTTGAGGCTTTTAATACCGGGGATGTTAGCACCATGAAAGTAGCGGGTGCCAGTCCGGCGATAGACGTCGTAGAGGTAGAGAAAAAGTATGAGCCGGTCGTCCGGCATTTACTCCAGAACGTCTTCATCGCCGGTGAAACCACGATTACTAATACAGAAAATTTGCCTGCTGAGGTAGTACTCCTTAGTGATGACGGGAAATATATACGCAAGAAATATAGTCTGAGTGGAGGATCCGTAGGTCTCTTCGAAGGTAAGAAGCTCGGCCGGAAGAAGTATTTGAAGAAACTGGAAGAGACGATCCGGGACCTTGACGAAAAATGTGCCAAGAAGGAAGAAAAGCTGGATGAGATAAATGATCAGCTGGCCGCACTCGATGAGGGGGACAACTCAGATCTTCTTGAGAAGGAAAGAAAGACCCTGGAGGAATTGAAGCGTGATGAGGTTTACCTCAAGTCACGACTTGAGCATTTTCAGGATTTGGGATCTGGTTCCCATCAAAATGCAGAAGCCCTGCGGGAGCGACTCCGGTCATTAGATGAGGAGCAGTCTTCAATCAAGATGCAGATGAATCTGGTGGCAGATGAGTTGGAAAAGGACCGAACTCAGATGGAGTCGGTAGATGATTCCTACAATCAAATCGCGGGAAAGCTGGCTGATCAAAACGCCCTGGTCAATCAAAAGAATATTGAACTGATCCGACACCAAAGTCGTAAGACTCAAATCGAACGCGAACAGTCTTTCAATGCTCATCAAAACAAAGAGTTATCCGAGCAGATCAGGAATGATCAGGCCGAATTGGAAAAAGCCCAGTCAGGTAGTACGGAAATTACAGACAAAATCGAGACCCTGACCGGCGAGTTACGAGGTTGGTATGAGGAACGAAAATCGCAGGAGGGTGATTTGTCAGGGCTTGAGCAATCCTACTATGAGGCCCGGGGGGAGATTAGCCAAATGGAGGATGCCATCCGTGCTACCCATAAGAAGCAGACTGATCAACAGCAGCTCATTAATGACCTGAAAGACTCCTACACGGAGGTGAAGTTCAAAATGAGCAATGTGGGTGAACGTCTCAAGATTGAATTCGACATTGAGCTCGAACAAGTACTCCGCGAAGCTGATCCCGAAGAAGAAATCGATCTGCTGACGCTGGAGGAAAAAGTCGAAAAGATGAGGAACCGTATTAACAATTACGGTGAAATCAATCCTATGGCGGTAGATGCATTCAATGAAATGAATGAACGTCATGAGACCATCAGTACCCAGCGCGATGATATACTTGAAGCACGGGATTCGCTGATGGAGACTATAAAGGAAATTGAAAACACAGCGACTCTTCGCTTTATGGAAGCGTTCTCCCAGGTGCGCGAAAACTTCATACAGGTCTTTAGAAGTCTCTTTACCGAGGATGATAACTGTGACTTGATTCTTCTGGACCCGGAATCGCCGCTTACCTCACCGATTGAGATCATTGCCAAACCCAAGGGTAAGCGACCTAAAACACTGAGCCAGTTATCCGGGGGGGAAAAGACTTTGACTGCCATCGCGCTCCTCTTTGGTCTGTATCTATTGAAGCCAGCTCCCTTCTGTATTTTTGACGAGGTGGATGCTCCGTTGGATGATACCAATATTGAAAAGTTCAACAAGATCATTAAGCGATTCAGTAAGGAGTCACAGTTTATCATTGTGACACACAACAAGCTAACCATGGCTGCTGTAGATGTAATCTATGGAGTATATATGGAAGAACAAGGTGTCAGCAACGTGAGTCCCGTGGATTTCAGAAGCTTTTCACATACCTCCCTTTTGGAAATAACCAATTAGGATTTAACGAAATCGGCTCGTGCTTAGGAGCGATCGGAGAGTTCAATCATTCCATGCTCCAGGGCATAGACGATCATCTCTGTAGGTGAAGTGAGATTAAGTTTTCGCAGGATATTCTTACGGTGTGTATAAATAGTATGCGGGCTAATATGCAGGTCGGCTGCAATTTCTTTCGCTACTTTGCCCTTGGCTACCAGGGTCAGTATCTCTTTCTCTCTGGGTGTAAGTGGGGTAGCGGTACAGTCCTCAGATTTTGAGGGAAATGATCGTTCGATTATCAGGTCCAGTATCTTGTGACAGTAGAATTTGTCTCCCCTTGCCGTGGCCTTGATGGCATCCAGAATTTCTCCCTCGTCACATTGCTTGGTAAGAAAGCTATTCACACCATCCTCCAGAACCTGATAGATTCGCTCCTTGCGATCATCTGAACTAATCACCAGTATGTGGGTACTGGGAGCACTTTTCTTGATATCAGCAACTATCTCTGGATTGAAGAAGTCTGGTTGGTTATAGTCAACCACAACCACGTCAATGGGGCGTTCCTCTACGATCTTCAATAATTCGTCAGCATTGCCTGCCTGGCCTGCAATATCTACATCTGGATTTCTCTGTAACACATCACAGAGACCCACCCGACATAAAACCTGCGCATCCGCAATGGCTACCTGAATCTTCTTACTCACTGCGCTAAATTAGACTAAATACAAATAATTGCAAAGATATATAACCTGAAAAAAGCAGGATAGTTTGATCATGTCAAGTTTTAGGGCGAATTTTTACGCACAATGTGTTGATAACCTTTGAGTACTCAAAGGGACTTCCTGATCGACAAATCTATCGGGGATCGTGCCCATGACCAGGTTTGATGTATCAACTCTTGATGTTATTCACCTGCTAAAAAATGGGTACCTTTACTGTTGCATATGAAGTCACAATCCAAATACGAGCAACGAGGTGTTTCCGCCACTAAAGATGAAGTTCATGCCGCTATAAAGGATCTTGATAAGGGACTTTTTCCTCTGGCATTTTGCAAGATTTTACCTGATCTGGTTGGTCAGGATGATCAGTATTGCAATATCATGCATGCAGACACTGCCGGTACCAAGACCAGTCTTGCATACCTGTACTGGAAGGAGACTGGCGACGACTCGGTATGGAGTGGGATCACACAGGATGCGATCGTCATGAATGTCGATGATATGGGTTGTGTAGGCTGTGTCTCAGATATTGTACTTTCCTCGACCATAGGTCGCAATAAGAACCTGATTTCTGGGGAAGTAATCAAGCATTTGATCGACGGTACATCCGAGTTTATAGCGAAGATGTCAGACCACGGAGTCACCATAAACCTGGCGGGTGGTGAGACGGCAGATGTAGGTGACATTGTAAGGACACTGGATGTTGGATTTACCACGTTCGCCAGAATGAAACGGGATGATCTGGTCATCAATAAGATAGCTCCGGGTGATGTAATTGTAGGTTTGGCCTCTTTTGGTCAGTCTTCCTATGAATCATCCTATAATGCAGGTATGGGAAGTAATGGGCTCACGGCAGCCAGACACGATGTTTTGTCAAAGCACTATGCCGGTACCTATCCGGATAGTTTTGATCCCAATACACCTGATGAAGTGATCTATACAGGATCATCGCGCCTCACAGACGCATTTGAGTATGAAGGTAGTCAGGCTCTTACTGTAGGTAAAGCCTTGCTTTCACCCACACGCACTTATCTTCCTGTATTGAAGAGGATCTATGATGCACATTTAAAGAATATTCATGGAGTTATTCATTGCACAGGGGGAGGACAGGCCAAGGTGTTGAAGTTTATTAAGAACAGACACATTATTAAAGACGACCTGTTTGAAAACGTGCCATTATTTGATTTTATTCAGGCGGCTTCAGAGACCTCCTGGCAAGAGATGTATCAGGTCTTCAATATGGGGCATCGAATGGAAATCTATATTGGGCCGGAATACGCCTCCGACATTATCGAAATAGCGTCGTCTTTTGATATTGATGCTAAGATCATAGGAAGCGTTGAGGAGATGGATGGAGAGCAAGTGACAGTAAAATCTTCGAAGGGAGTCTTTACATACTCCTGATCCTACATATCCAATTCTTCAAAATCACGTCGCGTAGTACGATAATACAGCAGTAGAGCTAAGCCTCCACAGATTAGGATCGCCGGCAAATAGCTCAATCCTTCTTTCATGGTAGTAACGGACTCAAGCGCTCTACCCAGAAAGACACCAATCCCTACAGCAATAGCAAGGAAAGCCCACTTGAGGGTAGGTCTACTACTACGATAGCGCCTGAAAAGTGTTGCATCTTGCGCATTTTCAATGAGTGCAATTCGTTCTTTGTGCCTTGTCTTCAGATACAAGTACACCAGAAAAGTAATAGAACCAAAAGTACTGATGATGGCCACAATGGATACAACGGCTACAAATTCATTCATTTTGACTGAAGTAAAATCCTTTAATCTAAGATATCAATTTATTGGACGAGATCTTCTACTGACCCGTTACAGGAGCGATTAAATCTTTTGTAATATCGTAACGGTATGTCGCACACAATCGTCAATAAATAACAGCATTTGGACCCTAAAGAGTATATACAAAGGGTACTGGATGGAGATCAGGAAGCATTCAGTGCGATTGTGGAGACCTACCAGTCTATGGTCTTTGCCTTATGTCTGAGTGTGTTGAAAAACCGGGAATTGGCGGAGGAAGCCGCTCAGGATACTTTTGTAAAAGTGTATAGAAAGCTGGGAACCTTTGAGGACAAGTCTTCCTTGAAAACCTGGATATACCGGATCGGTTATCACACAGCTATCGATTACACACGTAAACGGAGAATGCAGGTCCAGGAACTGGATAGTCAGTACAATTTGTCCGATTCAGCGAGTAATATGCAGGAAGAGTTGGAGCAGGATGAAAGGGTGCGAGGTCTCAAAAAAGCCATTGGTTTGTTGAAGGATGAGCAAGCCCTGATCATTACTCTGTATTACCTGGAAGAAAAAAATGTAAAAGAGATTTGCGAAATTTTAGGATTAACCGATTCGAATGTGAAAATTAAACTGTTTAGAGCCCGTAAAGCACTGAAGAAAGTACTGGAATCTACCTCAAACGAGTGATGGAAGAACAAGATGACATAATACTGTGGAAATACCTGGACGGCTCTCTTACGGACTGGGAGAAGAAAGATGTAGATGAAAGGCTGCTTTCTGATCCTTCCTTTCGAGCGCTCTTTGAGGAAATTCAGGAGCTGGATGGTGACCTGAAAGAATTATCAGATGACGAGGTGTCACCGGATTTCAGTGAACAATTGATGCTTCGCCTTCCCAGGAAGACAGCCCGAAAGGTGTATCCTATTGCCCAGGGAGGTGGTTGGACGGCCGCCATCATAGCCGCCGTGATAGTCATTCTATCCACATCTTTATATTTACTAACCCTCGGACCAGGGGATGAATTGGCAGCTGCAAATGCTCAGGGTGCTGAGGTCCTCGATAGCTATGCAATCCTCAATATGTTGATTTGGACGGGCTATGCTATCACTGTACTGGTGATCTTTGATTTTTTCCTGCGCAGGAGGTATCGCATTTGATCAGATTATGGTTTGGGCACTTTGCCGGTGTAATTACTGGGAGTGATCCTTCGCAATTCTTCCTTGACGGCCACCGTGACAGGGAGACCATCTATAAATCCTAACAAGTCGTTTTTCTGCAGAGCCCCTTTGCCCCGAGTGAAAGCTTTTAATAACTCGTACGGTTTAGCAACACCTTCTCTTCTGAGAATGGTTTGATACGCTTCAGCTACAACAGCCCAATTGTTTTCCAGGTCAGACTGCAGATGATGTTCGTTGAGCTTTAATTTGCCCAGTCCCTTGATAATGGACTTAAAGGCGATCAGACCATGCCCCAGAGGTACTCCGATATTTCGTAGCACGGTACTATCGGTAAGATCACGTTGCATGCGTGATACGGGGAGTTTGGAGGCCAGATGTTCGAGCAATGCATTCGCAATTCCAAGATTTCCCTCTGCATTTTCAAAGTCAATGGGATTCACTTTATGGGGCATAGTGGAGGATCCTACTTCGTTCTCATTCACTTTCTGGCCGAAGTAATTCATTGAAATATAGGTCCAGATATCCCGGCATAAATCAATCAGTATCACCTGGATACGCTTGATTTGATCAAAAATCGATGCCATGTGATCATAGTGATCAATTTGAGTGGTGTATTTTATGCGCTTTAGGCCCAGATCTCGCACAAAGTTTTCGGCAAAGCCAATCCAGTCGATACCCGGATAAGTAACGTAATGTGCATTTAAATTACCCACAGCCCCTCCAAACTTGGCGTAATATTCGGACTTTCTTAGCTGCTCAAGTTGATGGTTAAGTCTGTCCACAAAAACATACAACTCTTTGCCTAACAGAGTAGGAGAAGCGGGTTGGCCATGGGTATGTGCCAGCATAGGAACATCCCACCAGTCTCTGGCCAGCGCTGAAAGTGATTTTACAAGATTTTCAATACTAGGTATATACTCATCCTGCACCGCTTCTTTCAATGAGAGAGGCACTGCGGTGTTGTTGACATCCTGTGAGGTCAGTCCAAAATGAATCATTTCCCCGTACATACCAAGACCAGCCGCCTCAAATTGATTTCTGATGTAATATTCCACAGCCTTTACATCATGATTTGTCTCTTTCTCGATGTCTTTAATAGTTTGGGCATCCTGCACAGAAAAATCCGACAAAATGTTTTTAACCAATTGGGTTTTTTCTCGTGGAAAACTCTGGAGAATAGGGAGATCCAGGTCGAGAAGTTTTAGAAAGTAAGTGACCTCTACATGTACCCGATATTTTATCAGGGCATATTCAGAAAAGTATTCGGATAGTTCCGAAGTTTTATTGGCATATCGTCCGTCAATGGGACTTATCGCTGTTAACATTAATTAGGTTATTTAAATGTCAAATAAAGGATGAGGTCAGATCGCTTCGCTATCACCAAGAAGAGCGCTAATAGAATTTGAAGATACGGAATGATAGTTGGGTCGTGCTTCTTCAAATATTTCTCTGGCAAGCGCCAGCTCCCCGTTTTCCTTCAATGCCCGGTATAAAGGGCTTAGGAATTTTCTTCTACCGACCTCCACCAGGAAGGCTCTCAATTGGGGTAGGTTGTGATCTCTGAGATATCCGCTTTGAATGCTTTTCTCCAGCCATGCAGCAAGAATTTCCGAATTTCCTGAGTCGGAAAGTGCATACACATCGTCCAGCTTCTCATAAAATGAGACGTGAAGATCAGCGGGAATCTGTCGAATAAAATGGAGCCATTCATGCGTGGACCAGTCCTTGGTGGATGACCTGTCCAGTCTTCCCAGGCGTATAAACTCGGAGGCATGCCGATCTACCTGATCAAATTTATTTGAAACGGGTTGGGCATGCTCGGCAGGGATACCAGGAGCATATAGCCATGCGCTTAAGTCAATATCAAGATCGTGAGGATCGATCAGGTGCTGATGTACATAGGATTCCCACTGTTCAGTAGAAAGTGACTTAAACTTATAGGCTTCAAAATATGCCTTTAGATAGGCATCAAAGATTTCTCTTCCTGCCAGTTCTTCCAGAGTCCTCAGTAGTAAATATCCTTTCTCATAGGCTACATCATTCATTCCATCATCGGGATCTCTGCCATCCAGCGACAACTTTAAGTGGGAATCTTCGCTGGCAGGCCCCATATCATCTATGGTAGCGGTCAGGTCCTGCAGTCCCAGTTTTGCCAGCATTTCACTGTAGGGTCGACCATAAAGAGCTTCCATAATTCTACGCTCGATATATACGGTGTGTCCTTCATTGAGCCAGAAGTCATCCCAGGTTGCGTTTGTTACCAGGTTGCCAGACCAGGAGTGCGCCAGTTCGTGGGCTACAAGAGCCGTCAGAGATCGGTCGCCGGCAATTATGGTAGGGGTGGCAAAGGTCAGTCGCGGATTTTCCATTCCACCAAAAGGGAAACTGGGTGGAAGAACAATTAGATCATATCTGTCCCATAGATAAGGTCCATATAACGATTCAGTGGCAACAACCATTTTCTCAAGATCAGCCATTTCATATGCGGCATCTTCCAGCATTCCCGGTTCTGCGTAAACACCTGTCCGATCGGAAATCGCCTGAAATTCGATATTGCCCACCGCGAGTGCCATCAAATAGGCGGGAATGGGCTGTTGCATTTCAAATGAATATAGACCATCGTCAGATTTTTCCATGGGATTACTGGCACTCATCAATGCTAAGAGACCTGAAGGGACCTGTACACGTGCCGAGTACGTATATCTAATGCCGGGACTATCCTGGATCGGAATCCAGGTTCTTGTCAGAATAGCCTGGCCTTGAGTAAATAGAAATGGATCTGACTTCCCGAGCGTTTGTACCGGTTCCAGCCATTGAAGGGCCGCCGCCTCTGGATTAGTGCTGTATCGGACGGTTATCTTATTAGTATTGGGACTTATGTCAATAGTAAGTGGTGCTCCCATGAAGTCAGTTGCAGACCCGACCTGGAAAGTTGTTGGAATTCGATTGCCATTAGCTTCACCAAGCCAGACCGAGTCTATATTTAGGTTGTTGACATCCAGGATGATCTGATCAGCATTTTCTGCAGTCTCAATATCATAACTTGCGGTCCCTGATATAATGTGGTCCGAGAAATCAATGGAAAGATCCAGGTCGAGATGGGTGATTTTTGCTATTTGGGGTTGCGCATAAGAATGAACATCCTTGGCATCCGGTATTTCTTCGTAAGTCACAGTTTTTTGCTCTTGATTGCAACTTACTAAAAGGAATAGAGTCGCTGCTATCCAATACTTGCTCATAAATAATCATGATTAATTTCCAGTATGCAAAGGTACATGATCCCTTGCATTCAAAGAAGCAAGTTAAACAGGTGCTTAGTTGGTTGATTCTGAAACTCTAAGTACTTTATTCCATACCCGCATTACATTGCCGGAGCATATTTTTTCAATGTCAGTCTCGGAATATCCCCGGCTGAGAAGTTCGGCAATCAGATTTGGATAATCACTGACATCTTTCAGTCCTGTAGGCAGGGTGTCGCCGACGCCGTCATAATCTGATCCCAGTCCTACATTGTCGATACTGGCAATCGAAACAATGTGATCAATATGGTCGGCCACCATTTGGACATCGGAGTAAAGTTTGGGATGTTTCGCCTCAAAGGCTTCAATTAATGCTTTACCCTCCGGGTCGGATCTTGACAGACCTTTTTCCTGGAGTTGATTTGTCAGGATCACACGCATACTATCATTCACCGATGAGACTCTCCCATCTAAGAAGTCACTTCCGAAGTTGATCTGTATAACGCCTTGATTTTTAGCGAGATATTTAACCATATCGTCATTCATATTACGCTCAAATCCGGGAGTGAACTTTCTGCTGGAAGAATGTGATGCAATGACAGGTGCCCGCGTCAGTTTCATCACATCATAGAATGTACTGTCGGAAACGTGCGAAATATCAATCATAATCCCGGTACGATTCATTTCTTCTACCACCTTCTCTCCAAAAGGTGACAGACCGTTCCAGGTATAAGTGGTATCGTAGCTGGAGTCACAGATCAGATTATCTTTTGAGTGAGTGAGTGTCACATAGCTAATTCCCTGATTTCTAAAGTATTTGACATTACTGAGGTCATCCTCGATAGGAGCTCCGTTTTCCATGCCCATTGGCAGTGCGATTTTACCTTGGGCAAATGCCATTTCTACGTCCTTCGGAGTAGTCGCGATCATAAATTGATCAGGGTGGGCCGATGCAATACCCTTTACCATCGTGATAAGAGAATCAGCCAGTTCTTTGGCACCTCCATCCTTTTGATATCGGGCTGGTATATATATGGACATGAAGGGTGCATCTAACCCTCCGGCTTTTGCTCTCACATAGTCAAAGTCGCCATCTTCTGTAGCTAGCGGAATCCCAAGGTATTCTTTCTCAAGTCTGAAATTAGAAACCTTGAGTCGGTACGGTAAATCGACGTGGCCATCGATGATGATATATTTCTGAGCCAATACTCGGGCCTGGTAGTCGAGTGACCCTCCATCGAGCTGGGCTTCAACTATAGAATGTAGAGCAAAAAGGAGAAAGAAGGGAATGAGAAAGTGATGATCGAACCGTGCTGACATGATTACCTGATTTATACACTGAAGATACTTCAAGTATTAGTTCAATGAAATGAAAGATGCAGGTAATTGTCCTCTCCAAAATCGTAAAACACTAGTGTCTATAGCCAGAATGAGCAAGATTTTCTGTGATCAACCTAAAATATAAGCTCTGATAACGATGTATAATCATCACAAAATCAGGGTGAAAA
>JAUILM010000833.1 GCA_030432855.1 Bacteroidia bacterium | reverse complement strand
TTGCTACCTAAGCGAACCGGGCTGATATCGGCATAAGTTTCTTCGCGTGACAGAAACACATTGACGCCTTTGTCACCATCTTCAGCTCCTGCTATTAATGTGGGTAACGAGCGGTAGGCATCCGGCCCCACGACCATATCAACTAGTTTTTCCTCTTCCAGAAACTTTGTTTTCAATCGTTCTGCCATACATCCAAGTACACCGACTAGTGTGCCCGGTTTTTGGTCTTTGACCTTCTCAAACTGACGAAGGCGCTTTCGCACGGTCTCCTCCGCTTTCTCCCGGATAGAGCAGGTATTGATGAGGATCAGATCGGCATCTTCCACATTTCGCGTAGATGCATAATTGTGATCCATCAGTATCGAGGCAACAATTTCACTATCACTGAAATTCATCTGACAGCCGTAGCTTTCTATGTAAAAATGCTTCGACGCTGTAGACTGTTGGACGGACTCATATACTTCACCCTGACGCTCTTCTCCTAGCAGCTTTTTTTCCATTTCTTTGATCTCCTCTTATGTTTGTGCAAAAAGGGATGCAAAGATAAGTATAAAATATCGTTGTATGCCATTTTGGCAGCAATGACATCTACCTCAACTTTTATCTTTGGTGTCCTGTAAAAAATCGGACTATGATTGAGAAGGCCTTTGGCTTGATTGGATACCCACTTTCACATTCTTTTTCAAAAAAATATTTTGGGGATAAATTTGAAAAGGAGGGTATCGACTGGGCTTCGTATGACAACTTTCCCATTGCATCCGTAGAGGAACTTCCTGATCTAATCAGAAACAATAGTCAGCTTAGAGGATTGAATGTGACGATCCCTTACAAGGAGCAGGTCATACCCTACATGGACTATCTTGCACCTGATGCCGGGGAGATTGGAGCTGTGAATACCATCGTGATCTCAGCAGAGGGACTCGCGGGTTATAATTCAGATATCTATGGTTTCGATAAGTCCCTGGATCAACTTCTGGATCAGGATTTTGAGGGAGGTGCACTGATCCTGGGTACCGGTGGAGCGTCTAAAGCAGTGGCTTATGTATTGCATCAGAGAGGGATTCCATTTAAGAACGTATCACGTCGTCCAGCGAAGGATCGGATTACTTATGAAGATGTGGATAAAGAGATCCTCGAATACTATCGTCTAATAATCAACACCACACCACTGGGTATGCATCCAAATTTGGAAGATTGTCCTGACCTCCCTTATCAACTGCTTGACCATCAACATTATCTCTATGACTTGATTTATAATCCCGCCGAAACTAAGTTTTTGACCCTAGGAAAAGAACAAGGGGCGAAGATTAAAAATGGGTTGGAAATGCTTATATTACAGGCAGAGCGATCATGGGAGATCTGGAATATGACCGATGAAAGAAAAGAATGACTTTGTCGACTTTTCGGATACTAAAGTAGCCTTTGCACACAAATCTGATGCTGCACTAAAAAAGGCAATTTTCCTTTTCAAAATAATGAGTAAGAAATGGCTGGTAGACCTGTTGGGTACCATAGGTGGAAAGGCTGTCTCCTGGGGTATCCCCTTCACCGGGAAAATTGTAAAATCTACAATCTATAGTCAGTTTGTGGGAGGAGAAACCCTGGTTGAGTGTCAGGATTCGATTGACTTGCTGGAGCGGAATCGTATACTCACCGTATTGGACTACGGTGCAGAAGGTAAGAGCTCTGAAGAGGACCTGGACCAGGCTGCTGAAAATTTTAAGAATGCAGTGACTTTCGCCGCCTCCAATGACAGCGTACCCGTCGTAGTCATAAAGGTGAGTGCTTTGGCTAAGAATGAAATTCTGGAAAAGGTACAATTAAAGCATCCCTTAGATGAGAATGAAGCAGCCCTGTTTGATAGAGTCAGTGGAAGGATAGATGCAATTTGTAGTCACGCAACCAAATTGGGAGTTAAGATTTTCATAGATGCCGAGGAATCCTGGATACAGGATACCATTGATCAGTTGACGGTTGACATGATGATGAAGTACAATCAACAGCAGGTCTTCGTGTACAACACTTTCCAGCTGTACCGGCACGATCGTTATGCTTTCCTGGAATCTTCTTATGATCATGCTGAAAGACATGGATATTTTCTGGGGGCCAAGTTGGTGCGCGGTGCTTACATGGAAAAGGAGCGAGAACGGGCGGAGCGACTAAAATATCCTTCACCCATACATAAAACCAAACAGGCCTGTGATGCTGATTATCAGCGAGCCATTAAGTTTTGTGTGGACAGATATGAGCGTCTGGCTTCTTGTGCTGCTACGCACAATACAGCAAGTTGCCTCTATCAGGCACAGCTCATTGGAGAACGAAATCTCCCGAGAAATCATCCACATCTTAACTTTTGTCAGCTCTATGGCATGGGTGACAATCTCACCTTTAATCTGGCGGACAGCGGCTATAATGTTGCCAAATATGTGGTATTCGGCGAGGTGAAAGAGGTACTGCCATACCTGATCAGGAGGGCAGAGGAAAACACAGCGGTCAAAGGAGAATTTACCCGTGAATACCAATTGCTGGTAGAAGAACTCGAGCGACGTAGAGTTGAAGGTTAGAATGCATTTATCGCCAGCATGACAAGGGTACAGCCATTAATCACTTCGATATCCTTCAACCTGGCAAGATGTGCCAGCTCACTATTTTCTGCTCCCGGGTTGAAAATGATACGATCCGGTTGTAATGAAAGGATGTAATCATATAATGGCTTTTGTCTTTCAGATCCGAGATAGAGTGAGATTGTATGCACATCTTCGACCTGCGGTCTTCCGACCATAATATCCACCCCTTCGATGCTTCCATGTTTGATACCGACAGGCACAGGTGTATGCCCCTTCTCCTTTAGCTTCATTACTGCGGAGTATGAGTA
>JAUILM010000041.1 GCA_030432855.1 Bacteroidia bacterium | reverse complement strand
GTTTCTGTGATGTGGGCCAATAATGAGACAGGTGTAATCCAGCCGATGAAGGAGATCGGTGACATATGTGCCAAGCATGGTGTACTCTTCATGAGTGATGCTACACAGGCCGTAGGAAAAGTTCCCGTTTCTCCCAAAGAGGTAGGAATCCATTTGATGGCCTTTACGGGTCATAAGATGTACGGACCTAAAGGCGTGGGAGCTCTTTTTGTCAACAGAAAACGTCCCCGGGTGAAAGTGACAGCTCAGATGGACGGTGGCGGACATGAGCGCGGTATGCGATCAGGAACACTCAACGTGCCCAGCATCGTAGGATTTGGTAAGGCTGCTGAGATAGCCAGGAAAGAAATGGAAAAAGATGCTGCTCATGTGAGCAGACTCCGGGATAAACTGGAGAACGCCCTGCGGGAAGGTCTCGAAGAAGTATATGTGAACGGTAATCCGAATCACAGAATGCCTCATGTGAGCAATCTGTCGTTCAAGCACGTAGAAGGTGAAGGCCTGATGATGACTTTCAACCAAAACATTGCCCTGAGTTCAGGTTCTGCTTGTACTTCAGCTTCTCTTGAGCCCTCCTATGTGTTGATCGCTATGGGACTGGGTGACGATCTGGCGCACAGTTCGTTACGCTTCAGCCTGGGAAGATTTACCAAAGAGGAGGATATCGACTACACCATAGATGCTATCAAGAACGGCGTAAACCACATGCGTGACCTTAGTCCTATTTGGGAAATGTATAAGGAAGGTGTGGATCTGGAGACCGTAGAGTGGACTGAACACTAAGACAAATAAGAACGTTTAACTAATAAGACTTTATTTAAAATAAGTATTCAATATATCAATTATGGCATATTCAGAAAAAGTACTCGAGCATTTCAAAAATCCCAAGAATGTGGGAACATTGGATAAGAGCAAGAAGAACGTAGGTACTGGCCTGGTTGGTGCTCCTGAATGTGGAGACGTCATGAGACTTCAGATTGAAGTAGACGAAGAAACACAGATGATCAAAGACGCCAAGTTTAAGACATTTGGTTGTGGATCAGCCATCGCGTCTTCTTCATTAGCTACAGAATGGTTGAAAGGAAAATCAATCAATGAAGCTATGGCTATTGACAACATGGACATTGTAGAAGAATTAGCTCTTCCTCCAGTGAAGATTCACTGTTCGGTCCTGGCAGAAGACGCCATCAAGAGTGCCATAAGCGACTATCGCAAGAAGAATAATGTGGAGGTGCCCCAGGAAGGTGAGGCTCAGAGTGCCTAAGAAAACAAGTTCGATTTAGTAGTTATGATCAAGGTAGCAGATTCGGCAAAGGAGAAGATTTCAAAATTGATGGAATCAGAGAACATTACCAAAGATCATTTTATCAGGGTTTCGGTAGTGAGTGGAGGCTGTAGTGGCCTCTCATACAAGATGGATTTTGATACCGAAGAGCAGGATAATGATCAGATCTTTGAAGATAATGGAGTAAAGATCGTTACCGATCTCAAGAGTTTCTTGTATCTGTTTGAGTCTACCCTGGAGTTTTCAGGTGGCCTTGATGGCAAGGGTTTTTATTTTCAAAATCCAAATGCCACCCGTGAATGTGGTTGTGGTGAAAGCTTTGCCGTTTAAGTAAAACACAGCTACGATCATATCTATCATTAGCGAAGTAAGCCCAACAACCCTTCCGGGCTTATGCGGGAGGGATTCCATAGCTTGTTGTCGAGATAAGAGATATACTCTACCTTACAAACATATGTCTGACAGGGAAGGTTTGTCCCGTCATTCAATCGTACCTCGACCGTCTTTCGCTCATACATTTCACCCTCATACTCATCCAGTTTAGTCAGATCCCCATTTCTCAGATTTTTATAAACGATACCTGAGACTTTCGATCCGTCCAATGCAACAATAGCAGGATAGATTTGATGCTTGACCTCATAACATGCATATCCGTTGAGGGTGCCCGGGATAGACTTGATTTCTTTTCCCAGAAGTTGATGCATCATTTCAGGTAGCATTAGTGTACCGTAGGCAAAAAGATTTGCTAGATTCGGCATAGTCGTATCAAAGGATTACCAAAAATATAAACTGCAATCCGGATGTTCTCCCAAATTGCAGTTCCTATATTTTTTAACCGATCTTCTGATTTTCGCAAGGATCAGTCCTTCGACTTGATTGATCCGGAAAATCCTGAATCAATATTAACACTTTGAGGCTTCCCTTTATAGCTAATACTACCTCCGGAGCTGGCCTCTGCTGAAAGTTCTTTGGTGACGGTGAAATTTGCTACGCCACCGCTGGATGCGTCAGCATCTGCCGTCAGACTGGTGAGGTCATAGGCTTTAAACATACCACCTGAAGATACGTCTACTTCCAGGTCATCAGTACTGCCCTCAATGGTAAGTATACCTCCACTAGATGCACCCACTTCCAGTGATCTAGCTTTTACTGTCAATTCCATCATGCCGCCACTGGATCCTCCCAGCTCCAGGTCGTTGGCTTCAATCGTATTATCAGCGCTCAGTTGGGCTCCTGATGAGACACCTATAGCCTGCAGCGTTCCTGCATACTGAACAGTGACTGTTGCTTTTCTACCTCGGGTGCGCATACCCAAATTACTTTTAAACTTTACTACAAGTTCGTCGCCTTTTACCTCAGTGATTACATCATCAGGCGAGCAGTTCTCTACTTCAATGGTGGCTTTATTCTGAGATCCCGATACTAAGATCACCTGTACGCCTGCTTGCGCAGATACCTCGTCAAAAGCATCCAGATTTCTTGTTTCCTGTGCTTGACAGAGCACCACAAACACCAGCGATGCCAGTAATACGGTTAGTTTCTTCATTTTGATATCAATTTTAAATCTTGGTTTCATCATTAATAGACGATGGTTTGTGTGGAGGGGTTGCTTCCTATGCTAATTAACATATAGACAGTACGTAGAAATTCCCACAAGTACATAAAAAAAGGCCCTGACCGACCAGGTCAGAACCCATTATAATGTCAATATCAAAATATCTCTTATTCGGCAGTCTTCAAATATGGCTTCTTCGCAGAAACTTCTTTCCAATCCACTATCCGCATACATAGATAGGATAGGACCAGACCTACCGCTGTACCTTCTGCCAGCACAATTAAGCCGGCTGTAAATGGATTGAGGTAGGAGGCAAAGACAGGAAATCCTTCCTGGAGTGTATTCATCATACCTGGATTGATGGCTAAGTTGATCATCTGAAAGATTGCAAAAGGGATTACACCTACCAGTGTCACCAGAATACCTGACATAGTTCCAGAGAGGTAATTATAGTCATTGGGTGTACTTCTGGCGTAGTGCCTCACTCCCAGATATACGATCACACTCTGTATGACGACATTAAATATTCTGAAATCATATCGTTCACCATATCCTATGAGTTGCATCGTCAGAAAGAATACCATCAGGGCTGCAAATAAATAGATTCCGTATTGTAAGGCTGTTTTTCTCATTCTCTTCATATCTCTCGAATTTTAAATTCTAAACTTGTTTGTCACCTACCTTACTGGATTTTTTGTCCGTTTGTTCGAACGAAGCAATGAGTGAAGCGGAGTATGGCAACAGCACGGATTGTCTGATAATTCGTTCAGAAACATTTTCCCAATAATGGCCTACAAGGGATCTCCCACTAAGAGGAACTTGCGTACTTCTGCAGAGATTTCTGGGTGAAGGAAGTCAAAAGTAGTTTTGCACTTAAGGCGGCCCGATCATCAAGCAGGCGGTACCAGTCACTGGTGCCTTCCCAGAGGACGGTCTTCATAGATCGCAAACTCTCAGCTCCGAATGTTTTATACCGGCTGAGTAATGGCACCAGATCATTTTCCAGGGCTTCCATATCTTCATATACTTTCTGATACAAGCCCACTTGCTGACACCATGCTGCTGACTTCCATTCGGTAGGATTTAATGCCAGATGGGAAAGGTGGGCAACGCCAATTTTTCGCCTGATGGCGGGTTCTATGACAAAAGGTCCGATACCTATTGAAATCTCACTAAGTTTTACACTGGCCCACTTTGTGGCAAAAATATAATCACAGGCTGCAATGATACCCACACCTCCTCCGACAGCCTTTCCCTGCACACATCCTATGATGATCTTCCCGCAAGTTCGCATAGCATTGAGGACATTGGCAAAACCCCTGAAAAAAGTGTGGCCAGCCTGTTCATCTCTTATACCCGATAGTTCTTTGAGGTTGGCTCCCGCACAAAAAGTGCGATCTCCACCACTGCGCAGTAGAATGGCTTTAATTGATTGATCCTGCCCCAATGCAATAATACGATCTGCCAATTCTTGTAGTTGAACCAATGAGAGTGCATTATGATTTTCAGATGAGAAAGACAAGGTGGCAATGCCATCGGCGATTTGATGTTTGATCTGGTGTCTGTCCATGGACAAAATATATAAAAAAAGGTGCTACCATGGATGGAAGCACCTTCTTGAATATTTCTGATGGAGTTTGAACCTCTAATCTCTGTTCATGAAAATCGCCAGAATTCGTAGTATTTCTACATAAATCCACACCAGCGTAATGAGCAAGCCCATGGCTGCAAACCACTCCATATGTTTTGGGGCTCCGTATTCTTCACCTTTTTCGAAGGTGTCGAAGTCCAATAGTAAGTTCAAGGAGGCAATTCCCAGAATACCCAGACTAATCATCAATCCTATAGGTGATGCCTCGTGGAGGAATGGCATGTGAATTCCAAAAAATCCAAGCACCATCGCTATAATATAAAATATGGCGATACCCCCGGTGGCCATCATGATACCAGTTCGAAATGACTTTGTCACTTTGATTAATCCTGACTTGTAGATCGCCAGCATGGCAAAGAAGACTGCAAACGTGAGTGTCACTGCCTGCATGATAATGCCCTCATAGGCAGTAGCATAAAATGCAGTAATACCTCCGACAAAAAGCCCCTCTAAAACAGCGTATATAGGCGCATACATACTGGCCTTTTCAAGGTTTCTGGAAGCGATCAGTACCACGATCAAACCACCAATGGCCCCTCCAAATGTCAGGATTGGACTTGTGAATGTGAACGAAACAGCTGCCGCGGCCATCATGATCATTCCCAACAGGAAGGTCTTGTTGACGGCCCCTGAAATCGTCATTTTGTCGTCGTCAGTGATCGCATAGGATCCACTGCCCTGTTGCATAAAGGTTTCCTCTTTCAGGTATGGATTAGAAGAATCAAATAGGCCTCTTTTCTTGGACCGTGTTCTCATATTGTTTCAATTTTATGTGTCGAATATATAACAACATTTGAGGTGCAAAAAGTTTACTGGATGGTTCCCTGATATTTTTCGATTGCTGCTCTGATTTTCTCGATTCTATTTTCGGGGTCTGGATGGGTCGAAGAAAACTCAGGTCTGCTCTGACCACCGCTGGCCTCCTTCAAGATGCGCATGACACCTACGAGTTCCTCGGGATTGTATCCGGTTTCAATCATTAATCTGACCCCCAGGTCGTCAGATTGCAGCTCCTGATCGCGTCCAAACTTCATGGTGATCAGGTTTGAAATATACTGCGCTACTTCAGCCGATCGCTGGCTGCCCGGATTAGAGGGATCATAGGTGGCCATGACGGCGGCACCGGTCAGGCCCTGATATAGCTCTTGCTTTGCCATGCGCTCTGCAGAATGACGGGCCACTACATGACCAATTTCATGACCTAACACACCAGCCAGTTGATCCTCATTTTCCAGTCGGTTGAAAAGAGCCGCTGTGATGAAAATTTGACCGCCAGGCAGTGCAAAGGCATTTACTACGCGTTGGTCACGAAGTAAATGGAAATCATACCGGTAGGGGGATTGGCTGGCAATTGAGTTGGTGACCAGACGCTTTCCAACCTCCTTGACCAGTGCCTGCGCCCTCTGGTCGGGGTGGAGCCCGCCGTGCTGCTGGGCCATACTGGGTGCACTCTGCAGACCGATTGCAATTTCTTGCTCCACAGTCATATTAATGTGCTGTGTCTCGTTTGTAATGGGATTGACCTGAGAAGTCCCATAATACTTACAAAGGGCAAAGCCGGCCATTACAATTGCTATGAGAAGTCCTCCTCCGATCGAGTTTCTTCTTCTGGGATATCCTCCATACCCCTGCTGCGGTGTTTGACGTCTATAGAGTGACATGTGATCCTTTTACTTACAGACAATTTAGCGAAAACTAAGGTCCCAGCAAACAAGGCGGACATTCCCCCGGGGCATGACACCGGGTGTGCTTAGAAATGGTTGCAGAAAATATGTCTTTGAATGGAATGTGGAAACTACGAAGTACCTCAAAAACGAAAAGGCAAGTGACGAATCAACTTGCCCATTCAAAGCTATGTATCTTAAAGCAGAAGTATTTCTGCTGGACTATAGAGCAGCTACGTGCTTCTTAAGTTTTGATTTCAGGTTGGCAGCCTTGTTTTTATGAATGCTGTTGCGTTTTGCAAGCTTATCAATCATGCTGACTACTTTGGAAAGAAACTTCTCAGCTTCTGCTTTGTCTTCCATGGAACGTAGATTCTTGATCGCAGTTCTGGTCGACTTCTTATAATATCGGTTGCGAAGACGTTTTTTAGCGTCCTGTCTGATGCGTTTCTGTGAAGACTTATGATGTGCCATTATACAGCTCTTAAAATTTAGGAGTGCAAAGATAAGAGTCTTCTTTTATCTATCCAACTAAGTTTGTGGGAGTTCTGAGAGATTTTTTCAAATCGGTAAATATGGCAAATGGTATTGAGTAGTAGGTGCTTATGGAATGCCGAAGAGCGTAAAAATCGATGAAACGCAATAATGACGGGTAATTTAGCCCCTTTTTTAAGTTAAAAACTTGTTTGAGAAGGTTGGACCGCCTACCTTTACTGCCGTATTATAGTTTTCATTAATTTAAATTATATAAGATGAACAAAGGAGATTTAGTTGATAGTGTAGCAACTCAGTCAGGATTGAGCAAAGCGGACTCAGCTAGAGCCGTAGATGCTGTTCTTGATGCCATCACTGGAAGTCTGATGAAAGGTGAAAAAGTAACTCTTCCTGGATTTGGTACATTTTCAACTTCCAAGCGTGCTGCTCGTACAGGTCGCAACCCATCAACAGGCGAAACGATCAAGATTAAAGCGAAGACTGTTGCCAAATTTAAGGCAGGTTCAAAATTGACAGACGCTGTCAACTAAGACCAAAGTACCCAAAGAATACATTTCAAAACGGGAGGTCGTCTGTCCAGGCACCTCCCTTTTTTTATCCACCTCCCCGCATTAATGAGATATCTGAGAGAATGGATATCTTTACAGAGCCTTAATTTTAATATGTCTCATGAAGTTTGAAACAAAAGTGATTCATGCTGGTATCCACCCTGATCCTGCTACCGGCGCCATTATGACCCCTATATATCAGACATCCACGTATGTACAGGATGCTCCGGGTAAGCATAAAGGATATGAATATGCCAGGACGCAAAACCCCACCCGAAAAGCACTGGAAGACAATCTTGCTGCATTGGAAAATGGAGTGGATGCGGTCTGCTTTAGTTCCGGTCTGGCAGCCATGGATGCTGTCTTTAAACTGCTAAAGCCTGGCGATGAAGTCATATCTACTTACGAGCTCTATGGTGGATCCTATCGTCAGATGGTACAGGTTTTTGGCCCTTTCGGTATTAAGTCACATTTCATCGATCTGAATGACCGGAATGCCATCAAGGATCTGATCAATGAAAGGACTAAGCTGATCTGGATCGAGACACCTACCAATCCCATGCTGAGTATTTTGGATATACGGCAGATCTGCAACATTGCCAAGAAGAGTAATATCCTCACCTGTGTCGATAATACATTTGCAACTCCCTATCTGCAGAAACCCCTTGATTTGGGTGCAGATTTGGTCGTGCATTCAGCTACCAAATACCTGGCAGGTCATTCGGACGTTATTCTCGGCGCGGTGGTGACTTCCGACAAGGAACTTGCAGAGAGGCTTCATTTTATTCAAAATGCTACGGGTGCCGTGCCCGGTCCACAGGATTGCTTTCTCACATTGAGAGGTATCAAAACCTTGCATCTTCGGGTGCAAAGGGCTTGTGACAATGCCGTAGAAATCGCTGCTTTTCTCAAAAAGAACCGCAAAGTGGATAAAGTGTTCTATCCTGGATTCAATGACTTTCCCAATCACGAAGTGGCAAAGAAACAAATGGCACACTTTGGTGCTATGGTCTCCTTCAATCTCAAAAGTGATACGAAGCGATCTGCCAACAAAGTGCTGAACAAGACAGAGATTTTCAGCCTGGCGGAGTCCCTGGGAGGTGTGGAATCACTCATAGGTCATCCTGCCAGCATGACCCATGCGTCCATTCCGAAGAAAGAACGTCTAAGCATAGGACTTACTGATAGTTTAATTCGTCTCAGTGTCGGCATCGAACATGCGGATGATCTCATAGCCGATTTGAGACAGGCTTTAAAGTAAAGGTTAACTACCCCAGATCAAGGGTGATAAATTATATGTCATATATATTTCATTGATTATCAATTTTATACACCTAAGAAGATTATTCTTATATCTTTACGTGTATCCTAAAAGTACTTCGTAGGTGGCCAAAAAAAAGAAATCATCGGGTAAGAAATCCATTGTAAGAAAGTCAGGAAGGTCGTCAAGTAAAAAGAAAAACGTCACTCAGGTAGACCGAGACGTAAGTACTTTCTGGAATCGAGATGTGGGATTAGAGCCCTCTCAATTGAAATTTCTTCGCTACATCACGATCGGTCTTTGCCTTATCATGGCCTTACTGTCTACCCGGGTGGGCCTGAATGGAGATGATGACGTACAGGCAAATTACTCAAACGATCTACCTTCATTTTATACATCATTTGGATCTGATACGACTTGTTTTGAAAGCGGTGCTGAAATCAAATATTATGGAGCGCTCTTTGAGCTGATCACCGGTGCGTCTAACAAAGTCCTGGGTTTTGAAAAGGATGAACCCGCATACTATAGTGTCCGACATATTTGGAATGCGATATTTGGTGCTATCGCCATGTATTTTATGGCCATGCTGCTGGGCGAGATAGCTGGTTTTCGTGCCGCACTTCTGGGCCTGGGGATGATCTTCTTCAGTATGCGATTTCTGGGGCATTCCTTTTTCAATCCTAAAGACATTCCTTTTGCCGCAGGTTATATGGTCAGTGTTTACTATATCTATTTGCTGGTAAAGCATATGCCGGCACCAGGACGGAGGATCTGGATGGGGTTAGCCGCGGGTATCGCCATGAGTGTGGGTGTACGTGTCGGTGGTGTGTTGGTCATTGCATATCTGGGGCTCTTTTTAGGGCTGTACTTCCTGTACAAATATGGATTGGGAGGAATTTTCAAGGATATGGATCGCCTGAAAAAGTATGTACTATCACTGGTGGTACCCAGTGCGGTTGGTTTAGTAGCCAGTCTCCTGGTCTGGCCGTATGGATTGGTCAATCCTTTTGAAAACATACCTGAGTCTTTCGAGGCGTTTGCCAATTTTCAGACCGCCATCAAAGTTCTCTTTGCCGGCGAAATGGTCTGGTCAGCTCATATTCCATTCCGTTACATATTGACCTGGATGCTGATTACATTTCCAATCTTCAGCTTGGTGGGTCTTGTAGGATTCCTGGTTTTTAGCAGAGGTATCTTCACTCGATTCAATCCATTTGCAGTCATTATCGCTTCCTTTGCCGCTATATTCCCCATCGTATATGTGCTACTGAAAGGATCTGCCCTTTATGATGGTTGGAGGCACTTTTTGTTTGTATATCCTTCGATCATTATCATGGTCACTCTCGCGTGGGAGTACGCATTGCAGCGATTTGGCACTACGGAAAAGATGAAGTATGTGGTGTTCGGATTACTGGGCCTAACAGCCCTGGACTCTGCTCTCTTTTTGGTGCGAAATAGTTCGCTTCCCTACGTATATTTCAATCCCACTGTCGGCGGGATCAAAGGTGCTACCGGGGACTATGAGCTTGACTACTGGGGTGCCAGTGTGAAGCAAGCCATCGAGTGGCTGGATGACGAAGGTATTATTGGCACGGATATGACTGATACGGTCACCATCACAAGTAACTTCTCCCATGCTGCTCAGGTTTACACCAAGAAGTATGGAGGGAAGGTACAGGTCAATTATGTGAGGTGGAGACAAAGGAATGACAGAAAATGGGACTATGGAATCTTCATAAATAGATTCGTGGACGGATCGTATATCAGAAATGGATATTGGCCTACTTCAAAGACCATTCATACGCTTAAGGCTAACGGCGCACCTATAGCAATAATCGAAAAAGCCGATGATCCTGATTTTGCATACCTGGGATCGGAGGGCATTCGTCAACAGAACTGGCAGGCTGCTCTTACCAACTATCAGAAGGAAGTAGAGGCGCATCCGGACAATGAACTGGCCTGGACCGGTATCGGTATGGCCTATTTAAATCTTAACCAGCCCCAACCCGCCAAGGCGCCTTTGGATAAGGCACTTGAGATCACGCCTGAAAATCAGAATGCGCTTAACTTCCTGGGATATTATCATTTTGTGACTAATCAGCACAATGAAGCGAGAACTGTGTTGACCCGGGCTATTGAACTGCATTCTACCAATGTCACGGCTATGTTGTATTTGGGCAGAATTGAAGCGCTGGCACAGAACTATCCCAAAGCCCTGGAGTATGCCAATGACTGCATCAATACCAACGCAAACTTTGGGCAATGCTACCAGTTGGCTGCTGATGTCTATGATGCCATGGGTGATCCTGCAAATGCACAAGCCTATCGGAATGCACTGAGTCAGCTTGGTGGAGGCAGGTGATTTACCTCTCAAATGATTTCTTTGGAAGGTGTAAACCTATTTTAGAAAGCATCGCCTGGCATTCCATCACGGAGTTGCCTTCCCATTGATAGTTGACAGGTATTTGTAGAATACGTATCTTTAAAATAAAAGTACGTATGCAGACTAAATTGACATTATCGATTGATAAAGTCACGATAGAGAAGGCGAAGGCATATGCAAAGGCAACTCAGAGAAGTTTATCTGAAATAGTGGAGTCCTATCTGGATAAGATCACAAGTCCCGCAAAAGAGGATACTGACGATGAGCTTGAAGAGATTGTGGGAGTAATTACAGTACCTAAGGATTTTGATGAAAAGTCAGCTATCAGAGAGATCCTTCATGATAGACAGATGAAGTGAAAGTCTTTCTGGATACTAACATCTTGATTGATATAACTGCCAATAGAGAACCTTTCTCAAAGTGGGCCATCAAATTATTTAAAGAAGCCAAGATTGGACGCTTCGAATTATACACTTCAACGCTGTCCATACTAACCACGTACTATTTGACTGAAAGGGCTTTAGGTGCTGAAAAGAGCAAAAGAGTTATTGGAATTATTCTTAAGAGGGTACAAACTCAAGACATAGATCATCAAGGTTTATTAAACGGCTTGGCTGGCAGGTTCAATGATTATGAAGACGCTATGCAACACGAATGTGCAAGGAGAATCCCGGACATAAAGTACATAGTCACTAGAAATAAGAAAGACTTCAAGCACAGTTTAATAACGGTTGTCAGTCCCGAAGAACTTTTTACCTAAGGTTTAACCCGGATAATGCATTGGACTTTCTATTGCGAGCCAAAGCTACTGCAAAAACTGGTACATAAGCACTTTTTGATCCTTACCATAATGCTGACTATGTCCAGCCCACCCACTTTCGTTGTTCACTCATTTCGAGCACTGTCGTACTCGACTCTGCGAGATCATTCGTTCGTGAGTCAAAAAGTACTTGGAGCGTCTTGCCTGGCGGCCAGACAGGCCCGTCTTTATTGCATCTTTTGCTCTCATGACGAAACCCTAACGCATAAGACAGGTTTTACCTTCTTTGATCCTATTGAGAGGTAGATCTATTTCCTTAAATTCTCAATAATCATTGCAGATGCTCCTCCACCTCCATTACAAATGGTGGCCATACCATATTGGGCGCGATTGGTCTGCAATACATTGGTCAGGGTTGTCAGAATTCTGGCTCCGGAGGCTCCCAGAGGATGTCCCAGGCTGACCGCACCACCGTGCACATTCACCTTTTCAATGGGTATTTCCAGCATCTTGCCAAATGCCAGCGGAACTACGGCAAAGGCCTCATTGACTTCATAAAAGTCGATAGCATCCTTGTCCATCTGAGCGCGATCCAGGGCCAGAGGAGCAGCCAGTGTAGGAGCTGTTGTAAATCGACTAGGCTTATGGGCCGCATCCGCAAAAGAGACAATGCGTGCGATTGGAACTAGATTGTATTTTTTGACCGCCGCTTCCGATGCCAGCAGGATCGCCGAAGCACCATCATTTATAGTAGAGGCATTGGCAGCTGTGACCGTACCTTCTTTGGTGAAGGCAGGTCTTAATTGCGGTATTTTTTCAAATTTTACCCGTTTGTACTCTTCATCTTCTTTAATGATAAGAGGATCTCCCTTTCGCTGCTTCACGGAGACCGGGGCAATTTCGCGGGTGAATACTCCGGCATCCGTTGTATTCTTACTTTGTGTGTAGGATCGGATAGCATAGGCATCCTGGTCTTCCCGGGAGATGCTGAGTTCTGCAGCGGTATCATCGGCAAATTGGCCCATGGCGCACTGATCGTAGACATCGATCAAACCGTCCTTTTCCAGTCCATCCACGAGCGAGGCACTTCCATATTTATATCCAAATCGTGCTTTTGGCACGTAGTAAGGTATCTGAGACATATTTTCCATACCTCCGGCCATGACGAGATCTCCATAGCCCAGCATCATTTGTTGTGCACCGATCATTACCGATTTCAATCCCGACGAACAGACTTTATTAATGGTGGTACAGGGTACGCTATTGGGTATCCCGGCACCAATGGCAACCTGTCGCGCCGGTGCCTGCCCAAGATTAGCTGAAACGACATTGCCCAGATAGACTTCATCGATATCAGCAGGATCTACAGACGTCTGATCCAGGGCAGCTTTCACCACTTGTTGTCCCAGTTCGATGGCTGAAGTCTGGGCAAACATGCCACCAAAACTACCAATGGGAGTTCTTAATGCCGATACGATATATACTTCACTCATGTCGTTGCAGTTCATTAGTTTTATACCTAACATAAAGGTACAGCTAACTGTTCTTATTTACTCTACACGCCATGAGTTTACCTACCAAACCATCTCCCTCCATTAAGGACTGGTCAGCCGATGATCAGCCCCGATTCAAATTAAAACAGCACGGATCTCAAATCCTGTCCAATGCCGAGTTGCTGGCTATCCTGATCGGGTCCGGCTCACGAGAAGAGTCAGCCGTTGATCTCTGCAAGCGGATACTGAAAAGCATGGATGGTGATTTGGACCGCCTGGCCAGAATGTCCCTCTCAGAGTTGCAGCAATACAAAGGCATCGGGGAGGCAAAGGCCATCACGATAAGTGCTGCCTTGGAACTCGGCAGGCGACGACAGCACACCTCAAAAGAGCAAAAACAGGTAGTGCGCGATAGTCGGTCGGCCTATCAGGTGATGGCGGGCATGCTGGCGGACAAGGTCCAGGAGGAATTTTGGGTGGCCTACCTCGATCAGGCCAACACAGTGATTGAAAGGCAGTGTGTAAGCAGGGGAGGAGTGGCCGGGACGGTAGTGGATCCCCGGCTGGTATTTAAAGAAGGACTGCAGCTCCTGGCCAGTGGCCTGATCTTATATCACAACCATCCCAGTGGTCAGTTGAAGCCCAGTAAGGCAGACATTCAACTCACAAAAAGGCTTAGTGATGGAGCCAAAATCTTACAAATGCGTGTTTTGGATCACATCATCGTAGGAGGTCAGCAGTATTTTAGTTTTGCGGATGAAGGGATGTTGTGAGACTACCTGGTAACAACAAAATTATGTGTCGAGATCTTTCCCCGACTGTTTTTCAGTTGAAGAAAATATAGACCTTCCTGGAGATCGCTGATATCAATTCTTTCACTGAACCTACTATAGTCAAGATATAGCCTACCCAAATCCTTATATATTCGACCAAGTGGATCAATAATCGACAATTCCACCCATGATTCCTGCTCATTTGAATAGTTGATATTGATGAAGTCACTGCTGGGATTGGGATATACTACCAACTCAGGTTCTTTCTTTTGATGAGTAATGGAGACAGCATTCGGTGTTGTGACAGCACGAGGACCCGCCTTATAATCCGACCCTGCGATAAACTTCCAGGCCAAATATCCTTTCTGATGGCCGGGAATGGTGTTGATGAGTTCCACATTACCGATGACTCGACGATCGATACTTGATGCATAATCCCCACCCAAAAAGATGAAATTCGCATCTTCGGAGGGAAGGAAGATTGTGAATATCTCAGATACAGTTTCATGGACCTCGGTCCCGTATTGATTCACCTGGATGAGGTTTCCTCTGGTATCCATAGAAACCAATAGAATATCGGTTCCCCCATGGGATATGTATGCTTTTCCGTCTATTTCCACTTCCTCTTCAAAAGTAACTGCGAAATCTAATGAGCCCCGGAATGTTTGCGAGGGATCATTACTAAAGGATAATGATTGTTTTTCAGCATCAATTTTGTTGCCAAGCAGAGATTTGGAGAAGGTAAGTGTACCGTTAGAGTCGTAGTGAACCATGTGCGTTCCTTCATCAAAATCAATGCCATCGAAAGTTCCTTTTCCATGGAGTAGTACACCCAATTCGCCCCTCTGGCTTCGTGCTATGTCTGTGACTGAAATTCCAGGGCTTTTAGAGAAAGACTTGAACAAAGTAGTGGAATCATTAATCTCAAAAACCAAATATTCTTCAGCCACCTCAAATGAATCTCCATCTACGGTAATGCCTCCGGCTTCTCCCTTTCTGACGAACATATAGTGTCCATTGATGAAGGGTTTGGTCACGATGGGTGAATATGCATTGTCCAACCCACTAATATTGGTTTGTGATTGAAACTGAAGTTCAGAATCAAAATAGGTGACACCAATCGTGGTGTCTGATCTTTGGAAAATCAAGTCGGGGCCTGATTTAATGCTGGGGGATTCATGTACGCTAATCATTAATAAGGATGAATCCCGCAACGATATTGTGGTAGATCTTACTCCTGATATATCATATATCTTTTGGAAGCTTTCGCCAAAATGCGAGACATTTAGATCCAATTGGATGGAGTTTCCAACCCCTTTCCTTAAAAAACAGTGATAATCTATGAAGTAGAGGGCATCAAAATTTTGATAGGAATAGATACTATAATCCAGTACTCCTAAAATGAAATATTTATCTGGATCCTTGTAATCAACATCAGCTTGATATGAGATTGAACCAAATTCAGCATCAAAGAAAGCAGATGCCCAAAGGAATTGTTCATCGTCTGAATGCTGATATCCGTACAAAAGCTTGTTAAAGTGCTCGGATTCGATATCATCAACTATACATTGCGTATAAATGGAATCAACATCGATGTACTGTGCAGCAGCATATTGTAGCGAAGCCATTAGAATAGCTATGAAAAGACCCTTTTGGAGCATGATAGATGGTTTCTATAGATAAAGAATTTGTAGGTTGAAGATAGGTGAACCCTTTGTAATTTTTTTCAACTTGTCAATAACTTTTAGAAACATACCTTTACGCCAGCTGTTATGCTTAGGTTGTCGGGCTGAT
>JAUILM010000832.1 GCA_030432855.1 Bacteroidia bacterium | reverse complement strand
CGTAGCTGTACATTATATCAATGCTACTTTATCCTCACTTAATGACGGGAAAACGGGAGAGGCCTTTCACACCCTTTCGGAGGCCTGGGCTTTTACCAATGCGCTAAAGTACAGTCCCAACCGCAGCATGAGCATCGAAGATATTGAGCTCGTGAAGGAAACACATTTTGGTGCAGATGGAAATTTTTGGAATGTCACGCCTGCAGGATTAAACACAGCCAAAGAGATAATTGTAACCAACTATCCTGACCTGGCGAATGTGCAGGATCAACTGTAAGATAACCTGATGAATAAATCCTACCTCTGTAAGCTGGTCCTGGGGCTCTTGATGATTACCTCAGTTTTAAGTTGTGATAAGAAGAGTGGTGGTTCAGATCCCGATCCTAACCCAACACTAGATTTGAATCAGCAACGCAAAGACATTGCCTCACACATTGCTAATCATTACATAGTCCCGGCATATGATCAGCTGCAGGGATCTATGGATAATCTCAGCTCAGCCTTCATCACATTCAGAGAGTCCCAGGAAGAACCAAACCTCGAGACATTAAAGAATGAATTAAAAGAAGCCTGGTTGACCTGGCAAAGGGCATCACTTTTCCAGATTGGACCGGCAGAAACAAATGCTATTCGGGTAGTCCTCAATGTCTATCCCACAGATGTAGATAAAATTGTTTCTAATATCACGGGGCAAAATTATACACTGGGTACTATTGAGAATCGAGATGCCGTCGGATTTCCAGCACTTGACTACCTTTTAAACAGCGAGGCAGCCAACCTTCCATTTGATGAGAATACTCTCCAATACATGGCAGACATCATCGACTATGCATCATCTACCGTTTCGCTGGTGCAGGATGATTTTAAAAACGGTACTTATCTCGCAAATTTTGTATCCGACCAGGCAAGTGGAACAGACGTAGGTAGTGCACTGGGTCAAATGGTCAACTCCATTGATAATCATTTTCAGCGATATGTACGGGATGGCAAATTGGCAATTCCTGCAGGAATACGCAGTGCTGGTATTCCTCGGCCTACCACCACGGAAGCTTTCTACGGAGGATATTCTGTGGAGCTATTGACGGAGGCACTTGAAGCTTATCAGGATTTATTTGCAGGGCGGGGATATGATGGAACACAAGGCATCAGTATCTTAGATTATCTAATGGCCATAGATCAGGATGATCTTTCTGCAGATATTAGTAGTCAATTACAGCGCTGTATCGATGACATGGATAAGCTCACAGATCCTTTAAGTACTCATTTAGAGCAGTCTACAGAATCAGCCGAAATGGTCTTCTTGACATTGCAGGAATTCGTGACCTTGATAAAATCTGATATGGCATCAGTGATGGGCATAACCATTACCAATCAGGATAACGATGGTGATTAAAAATGAAAATTGAGAGACTACTCGATAGATTTTGTAATACATCGGTGTCAATTGCTCCACTGATTGTCTTCAGAATCCTTTTTGGATTCATGATGGCGGTCAGTATTTTACGTTTTGCTTCCAAAGGGTGGATCTCTGAGCTATATATCTTACCTGAATACTATTTTTCATATTGGGGTTTTGAATGGATCAAACCGTTGCCTGGTATAGGCATGTATGTTGTTTTTACCCTGATGTTCTTTGCAGCCATTGGGCTTATGTTGGGAGCATTTTATCGAGTTTCGGCAGGTCTCTTCTTTTTCCTGTTTACCTATGTTGAATTAATAGATAAGACTAATTATCTCAACCACTATTATTTTGTCAGTCTTGTTGCATTGTTACTTTGTTTTGTCCCGGCTCATCGGGACTTGTCTGTTGATGCTGCATATGGAAGAGTGAAGACATGGCAAAGGGTTCCTGGCTGGTGTGTCAACATTTTTAAATTGCAGTTGGGTCTCGTTTATTTTTATGCCGGATTAGCCAAGTTAAACTATGATTGGCTGGTTGAAGCCATGCCATTAAAATTATGGTTGCCCTCTGTCTCCGGTACACCTCTGATTGGCGCTTTATTTAATTATGACTGGACGGCTTATATGTTATCCTGGTCAGGTGCATTATATGACTTGACAATTCCCTTTCTATTACTATGGTCAGTGACACGGGGAGGAGCGTACCTTTTGGTCCTGGTTTTCCACTTTATGACGGCTGCCCTATTCCAGATTGGAATCTTTCCGTATGTCATGATTATTTCTACACTGATTTTTTTCTCTGAGGCCTTTCATGAAAGGATTTTGCAAAGAGTTAAAACATATGTCCCATATAAATCTGCTCTACAAGGGCGAACGGTATTAAGCATACGACCTCTGACCCGTGGTCTGATTCTTACATTTTTCGTCTTACAGTGCTTGGTGCCTTTTCGCTATTTATTATATCCCAATCATTTGTTTTGGTCAGAAGAAGGCTATCGATTTTCCTGGCGTGTGATGCTGATGGAAAAGTCGGGACACACAACATTTGAGGTGCGAGACAAAATGTCAGATAAAAAAGAATGGGTGGCAAATTATGATTATCTCACTCCTCAGCAGGAGAAAATGATGAGTACTCAGCCCGATATGATTTTACAGTATGCGCATTATTTAGCGGATAAATATCGTGACAAGGGATTTACCGATCCCCAGGTATTTTGTCACAGTAAGGTGACACTCAATGGTAGACGAAGCCAGACATTTGTTGATGCGTCAAGAGACCTTGCTATGGAGAAAGAGGGTGTCAGGCATAAGGATTGGATCACTCAATGGCAATATGATTAAGATGCGCAACTATTTATTTCTCTTATTTGCATTGTTGTCGTTGAGTGTTGATGCGCAAGTAGTTGAAAAATACACAATTAAGGGTGAGTTGCTGGATTCACTTTCCGGTACCACGCTGCAAGGTGCTACCATTTT
>JAUILM010000831.1 GCA_030432855.1 Bacteroidia bacterium | reverse complement strand
CGCGGCACCGAAGACGAACAGAGCCTGAGAAAACGCATCACTCGTGTAAAGCATGAAATGACTTATGAACATCTATTTGACAAGATTCTTGTTAATGATATATTGGAGGTAGCGCAGAAAGAAGCTGCACTTATGGTGGAAGAGTTTATTTTTAAAGAGTACAAGTTTTTTGAAGACGATGGAAACACAAATAACTAAGGGTATTAAAATATGTGTTCAACCCCAGTATGAGCCGCAACACTCAAACCCCAAAGAGCACAGATACCTGTATTCTTATGAAATCACCATCGAGAACTTAAGTGAATTTACTGTCCAGCTCCTACGGCGACACTGGGTTATTGTAGATTCAAATGGACGCAAGAAGAATGTAGAAGGAAACGGAGTCATCGGTCAACAACCTATTCTTAGGCCGGGTCAGATTCACGAGTACAATTCCTGGTGCCCTCTTGGCACAGGTCTTGGTAAAATGTCTGGGTACTATACAATGAAGCGATTGGAAGATGATTTGATTTTTCAGGTGCAGATCCCGGCATTTGACCTCACAGCTCCCTTTAAGTTAAACTAATGCCTCAAAGAGTGCCATTTGATGCTTGTACGCATCAGGGTTCTCCATTTCGAGCAGCTCTCTTTTCATATCCAGGCCATATGCATATCCGGTCAGCTTGCCATCATTGCCGATCACTCGATGGCAGGGAATAATAATCGGGATAGGATTATTGTGGGATGCCCGACCCACGGCCCTGGAAGCCTTGGGTTTACCCAGCACTGATGCTAACTGCTTATAGGACCGGGTCTTCCCATAGGGAATGGATGAAATCATTTTTAGAACATCCTGGTGAAAAAGTGGTAAGTGATGCAAATCAAGTTTTACATCAAAATATTTTCTCTGCCCCAGGAAGTACTCGTCTAATTGTGTAAAGTAAATCTGAGCCAGCTCAATGTTCTGCGGTGTGGATTTTTCAGGTTTTTGCACCAATGTAAGTTCCCTAAGGCCCTGGGCTGAAAAGGTGATTTTGATATGCCCAATCGGTGTTTTATGATATGCAGTGTAGATCACGCTATTCAAATATAAAAATTATTTGATGCGTTCAAAGTAAAGAATCTGAATCCTTGGCACAGGTATTGATCCTAAAACAAATGGCTGCCAAAAATGACAGCCATTTGAAATCTATACTTTGTGTGGTACCTCCAGGAATCGAACCAGGGACACCAGGATTTTCAGTCCTGTGCTCTACCAACTGAGCTAAGGTACCTCCATTCCCCTCATTTTCAGGGGATCGCAAATTTAGATTCTTTTTCTAATACAGCAAACATTTAAGCGCTAAATTTAATTTTAGTAGAGATGGAGATGATACTTTCAAAATGGATAATGATTCCTCTGGTTATGCTCCTGGGCGGAGTAGTCCTTGTAAGCTACGTCTGGGGAATGTCTGAGTACTCATACCTCCTGGTCCCGGTTGTAATCCTTATCGCCGCGGTGTATGTATCGCATGAATATATTGATCGTTGGTATGTGCAAAAATATCCGCAAAAACTGCCTAAAGGCATGATGCGATTCATTGAGGATCACATGCCGCTGGCAAGACTAATGGAAAAAGATCAGAAACTGGCCTTCGAAAACGCCACCAGCATGTTTTTGAAATCGAAAACATTTATGCCACAGGGGTTTGACAAAGTACCCGAGGATTTGAAAGTTGTGGTAGCTGCCAATGCCCACATTCTTGCTGCGTTTAAACCTGAATGGCATGAGCTTTTCGCTCCTTATGAAAACATTGTCATTTATAAACACCCTTTCCCGTCTCCACAGCATCCAAAATATCTGCATTCCAGTGAATTGTACGTACAGGACAAAGTACTTCTCTTCTGTGCAGATCACTTCATGAAGGCACATCGGTTTCCGCAGGACTTTTTTAATACGGCTATGTATGAATGGGTAAAGATCATTTTCATGTCTCAGCCTCCTGAGTTCAAACTGGACCTTGATGTGCTTCCTGAAATCAGTGGTTTTGAAAACCAACAAATCATTGACTATATCGGATTGCCGGAAGCGTACATTCAGTGGGAAGCTGTCGCCACTACGTACTTTTTTGCCTTCCCGGTGCGATACAAAATGCACCTTGATGAATCCTACGAAAAAATTAGTGAGTACTTTGGGATAGATCCCATGACCCTGATAGGGAGCTCCAATGCAAATGCTTAATTTGCAAAGCGTACAGAGATCCTGATAATTGATATATACGCTTGCCCTCGGCATCTTTATCGCTAGCTTTCTAATCCAACTATATTTTTGGATGTTTGAATTTGCTGGCGTGTTTTCCAGTCGGTCCGAAACAAAACCTCCTCGCTCCGGACCCGGGGTGTCAGTGGTGGTATGTGCTAAGAACGAAGCGGAAAATCTGCAAACATTCCTTCCTTCCATTCTCACACAAGAATACCATCCCTTTGAAGTCATAGTGGTCGACGACTGGTCCAATGATAACACCCCTTATATACTTGAACATTTCGAAACGGAGTATAAAGAACTCCGCGTACATCGCCCTGATAAAGATGTGCCCGGCAAAAAATATGCGCTCACATGCGGTATTTCCGCGGCAAAGTACGAGCATATCTTGCTGACTGATGCTGATTGCCTTCCCAGCTCCGACTATTGGATAGCATATATGATGCAACCTTTCATCAAAGCCGCTGATGTAGTGCTGGGTGTTGCTCCTTTTACTTTCCGTGAGACTCTTGTTTCCCGGTTTGCCTTTCTTGATAATTTATTAGTCTTTCTTCTTTATGCTTCGGCCACGTTGCGTGGTTATCCCTACATGGGCGTCGGAAGAAACCTGGCCTACCGGAAAGATTTATATGAAGACCGTTCTCAGGACGGTATCATCGG
>JAUILM010000830.1 GCA_030432855.1 Bacteroidia bacterium | reverse complement strand
TTCTGAAGAGTATGATATAGGATGAAAATACAGGATTCGATCCGATAATTCCTATTAAAAGTATCAATATGGCAGCTGCTGATACAATGTATCCTGTTTGATCGACATTATGAGCAATCGATATCCCAGATCTATTTCTTTGGGTATCAGATAGCCTCGAAATTAGCAGAGGCAGGACTCTTGAGAAGGGATAAACTTCCTGGTTTTCGTGAAAATGATCACGAAATCAGGGTTTTTTCACAAATTTGATCCAAAAGAAAGACTTATTCGAACGATTCGGTGGTTTGTTAAGCCTTTTCATGAAAGAAAATTGTGGGTTTGATCATGCCAGGAATCATTCAATCAACATCAACAAAAGTGAAGAATCTATATTGTTTATTAATCACACTCGGGTTTCTGCTACTACTTTCTAATTGTGGTTCTACGGCTAGTAGCACGGATAGTTCAATTGAGAGCCCACTTGTCCAGCGATTGGAATCCATTTTTTACCAGGACACTTTTGCATTGATTCCGGATCGTGTATTTGACGTAAGTGAGTATGGAGCGAAAGGGGATGGTACCTCACTCGATACGGAGCCGATCCAAAATGCCATTGATGCGGCGCATAAAGCAGGAGGAGGCAAAGTGGTGTTTCCCGGGGGGATCTATTTGTCGGGCGCATTATTTGTAAAGTCTCATGTAAATCTCCATATATCTGAAGGTGTGACGATTCAAGCGATCCAGGATGATCAACATTTTCCGGATCGATGGACACGAGTAGCCGGGATTGAGATGGAGTGGCCATCGGCATTGATAAATGTATATGAACAGAAAAATGTGCGCATTACTGGGAAGGGGATCATCGATGGAAATGGCAAATACTGGTGGGATAAATTCTGGGGTGATCCACCCCGACAAGGTGGCATGTGGGTTGATTATACGGAAAGAGGTATTCGCTGGGCAGTGGATTATGACTGCAAAAGGGTACGGCCTGTAGTTGTCTATAAATCAGAAAATGTACTCCTTGAAGATTTTACAGTGAGAAGAGCTGGCTTCTGGACCATTTCGCTCACCTTTTCAAATAAGGTCTACGTTAATGGACTGGTCATACGCAACAATATTGGTGGCTTTGGTCCCAGCTCGGATGGTATAAATACCGATTCTTCCAAAGACGTTTTGGTCGAAAATTGTGACATCGACTGCAATGATGACAATCTCTGTATCAAATCAGGTAGGGACTCGGATGGTCTGCGTGTCAATCGCCCGGCTGAAAATATTGTCTATAGAAATTGTATTACCCGGGCCGGTCATGGACTTTTCACTATAGGCAGTGAGACATCAGGGGGAATGCGGAATATTGAAGTGTACGGCCTTGAAGCCATAGGTACCAATATTGGTATTCGGTTTAAGTCGGCCAAGGTGCGTGGCGGATTAATAGAAAACATATACTTCCATGACATCAAAATGGAGAAGGTCAACCATCCCTTTCACTTTGAACTCAACTGGTATCCTGAATACAGTTATCCTACCATTCCGGAAGAAATTGATCGAGAAACTATGCCTGCTCACTGGAAAGTAATGACTACGGTAGTTACTCCACCAGAACGTGGTATCCCTGAATTCAGAAAGATAAAGCTTGAAAATATTCGGGTGAAGGAGGCTGGTGAAGCCTTTTATGCGAATGCGTATCCAGAAAAGCAGATACATACATTGGAATGGAAAGATATCAGCATTGAGGCAAATAAGGGAGGAATGATCAATTATGGCCGTGATTGGAAGATGGAGAACGTATCCATTGATCTTAAAGAGGACAAGCCGGTCGAATTAAGAAATTCCAGTAATATTGACTTGCCTGAGCAAGTAGTAAGTAATGTAGTGAGTATGTCATCTACTGATGCACTTGCATTTTCCGCAAATGCTCAAAACCCTTTGGTTGCAATGGTCCCCGATGCAAATAGGATGATTACAGCAGGTGACACGACTCATTTTTCGGAAAATATACATGTACATATTTTGCCGGAACACAACGCAAGTATCTCATATTATGAGCCATTGGGTGATGGTTTCTATATTTCCCCCGTGTCTGTTTCGGTTGAAAATAATGGCCAGCTAATAGATGCAACCGCGGAGAGAGAGCATGTCTGGACTTTTCTCATCTTGACCCCATCAGAACCACAATCAGTGGAAGGATCAGATGATTGGGAATACGATGCAGATAGTCAAATACTTACGGTCACTAAGTCCGGGGTGAGCGCGCATGTGGAGATTCGGTGATCATTAATCTTATAATTTTTTTCCTGATATTGAGCTGTGTAGTCATTTCATTGTAATACAATTACTAATGGGCCAATGTATTAAGATTTTCATAGCGGATGATCACCAATTGGAAATCATGCTTGTCAAGAACAAGTTGATGCCCAAGGGCATTTTTGACAAGCATGTTTCCTCGACCATAATGTTGCATATCGACTATTAAACAGAAATATATTTTAATATATTTTATATATTCAACTAGTTCTAGAACAATCCAATCAATTAAAATTATGGCGAAAATTATTAGTACCCAATGCCACCATTTCAATTTAATGTTCTTCTCAATTTTTACTTAAATTAGCGTCCAAACCACGAAATAAATATACCAAATCCACCACGCACTTATTTCATAAAAAAGTAGAATTGCCATTCCGAACTGACTTGTCTCCCAAGGTGCCCCGTCGCCGAAGCGACTATGGTGCATAGGTGACACGCCAGCCAGGGGATCAACGCAGTCAGGCGCAAGGAGAACGGCTGAATTCTTATTTAAGACATAATGAAGAATAATTATCAGCGCGAGCTGGGTATTTCAACAGCCTCCTAAGCTACCTAGACCTTGCCTGATATGGATAACTGAAACAAGACTGGTGAT
>JAUILM010000040.1 GCA_030432855.1 Bacteroidia bacterium | reverse complement strand
GCCATAGCCACCGGCATGCTGTCATAGCCTAATGGGTTAATGCCTGAATTAATGTAGATTCTGACCATGGGGATAGTAAAGAGCAGCACAAATCCAGCCCCCAGCAGCATTTTAGCACTTGCAGAAAAGGCAGATTTAAATGCTTTTGCATCCATCTTATGTAGGTAGTAGGTGATTATGCTTACTACTAACAAAATAGTACCAGGTAGATATAACGGTGAGGTGGACGCTGAAATTGAAGTACCTAATATTTCTGACCATCGAAAGGAAATGCCACTGAGAAATGACTTAAGTGGTAGTTGGGGGAGTCGGGTCAATACCAGAAACAATCCCACCAGCAGATAAGGAATCCAACTTTTTGCCAGGGAGGGAGCATCTGGCCGGGCGTGTTTTGACAGATCTATTTCAAGACTACCCAGCCATGATTTTGGCCATGCTTCTTTAGGAATAAAATCCCATTCATCCTCAGGTTTAAAATATCCGCGACGCAGGAGAGTGGTCAATATACCCAAACCAATCAGGGCTCCAATTAAGGAGGGGAATTCTGGCCCCAGAAAGTAACCCGTAAGTGCATATGGGATCGTAAAACAGAGACCTCCAAATATTAAAAAAGGCAAAATTTTAAGTCCCTCGGTCCATGATTTCTTTTCTCCAAAAAAACGTGTCATCATACAGACCATCAGGAGGGGCATAAGGGTGCCTGTCACTCCATGAAATACGACGACATGTTGAGTAACGTCTAGCAAATAATCCATGATCGTCATGTCGGCAGCTTCCAGGGTAGCCTGTACAGTCTCGGATTCCAGTCCGCCTCGTACACCCACCAGCACTGGTGTGCCCACGGCACCAAACGTTACCGCAGTACTTTGTACCATCATGCCAAGCATGACGGCTGCGAGTGCCGGAAATCCGATCGCCACCAGTAAAGGTGCCACGATAGCCGCCGGAGTACCAAACCCTGCCGCTCCTTCGATGAATGATCCAAAGAGCCAGCATATGAGCACTACCTGGATACGTCGATCTTCACTTATTTGCGAAAATCCAGCCCGGATAACGCCCACCGCCCCCGAATAGGTGAGCACATTGAGGAGTAAGATGGCCCCGAAAATGATCCAAAGGATATCGAAAGTGATAAAGAGGCCCTGAATTATGGAAGCAGAAATATCCACTACACTAAGATCCCACCCGATATAACTTAAAATAATGGTAAGTATCAAGACCAGAGGCATGGCAATTTTTGCTGGCCATCTAAAGCCTACCAGTAATATGGCTGCCAGGAGAATAGGTAGAAAGGCAAGCAATGCCAGTAGCGATGTGCTCATAGTTTGTCTGTTTAAATTGCAGGTGTGTAACAGGCCGTGTTGATCCTGAGATCAATGCTCTTCTAAGATATCGATTCCAAACGGTTTTTTAGAGAGACATACACTACTAATACCTTGGCAATTTCTCTAACCCCAGGAAAGTAATCCTAATCCAGATCAAATACCTCAGTCCAATACCGAGGGTGCGCATTGGCAAAATGCTCTAACTGATGTCTGCAACTAAAACCATTGGCAATAACAAATGTATTTGCAGGCGCTTTACGGACTTTGCTAAATAATCGGGCATCACCAATTTTTTCAGATAGTGCATAATGTTCTTTCTCATAACCAAATGAACCAGCCATACCACAGCAGCCGGAATCTATGAGCTCCACTTCGCGACCACATGCTTTGATCAAAGACTGAATATGCGAGGTGCCATACAGGGATTTCTCATGACAGTGACCATGCATCATGATGTGGTCATGTTTTATTTTCAAGGGCAATTTTAATCCTGCCTGCATTTTTTCATGTAAAAATGCCGCCACGGGAACGACTCCTTCTGATAACTTCTTGCCCAAGTGCTCATCATCCATGAGATCAGGTATGTCATGATTTATGGCGGAGGCACAGCTGGGTTCACATACAAGGATCTTTTTGTCGGCCTCAATAAATGGCAAAAGCTTCTTAGCCAGGATCGTTCCTTCTTCTTTAGCTTCTCGGAGAAAGCCATTGGATATCTTGGGGCGCTGACAGCATCCCACATCCGCTAGCTCCACATGGAAACCACATTTGACCAGTAGCTTCACGGTGCTGATTCCTACACTCGGCTCATGGTAATTTAAGTAGGTATCAACAAATAAAACTACCTGATCGTCAGGATTGACTGGTGGCTGATAGTTCTTTCGATACCAGGCGATAAAAGGTTGAGATGTATATTCCGGAAGAATTCTTTTCTTCTCAATACCCGCTACTTTTTCTAAAGACCAACGGAATATGCCGGTCTTCTGAACACCGTTGATGACGGGAGCCAGTGATCCACTGAACATTTTGGCAAATTTGGTGGAGTCGCGAATAAATCTTTCGCGTATGGATAGTCCTTCACGATCGTACTTACGTTGCCATATTTCACTCTTTAACTTGGCCATGTCGACATTACTGGGACATTCCGACTTACAGGCTTTACAGGAGAGGCAGAGATCCATCGTTTCCCGCAATCGGGGATCATCAAGACCCAAATCACTCATCTGACCACTCATGGCCAGACGCAGCGCATTAGCCCTTCCGCGAGTGGAGTGCTCTTCATCCATAGTGGCCATAAAACTGGGGCACATGGTACCATTCAGTGTCTTTCGGCATTCTCCTACACCAGAGCACATGTGCACGGCATCATGAAATCCTCCATCAGATCGATAGTGATAGATAGTCTCTATGGGCTTGTCTTCGTAGTTCGCACCGTATTTTAGATTCTGGTCTATCGGAGGGGCATCCACAATTTTCCCCGGATTCATCATATTGTCAGGGTCGAACAGATGCTTCACATCCTTAAGTGCCTGATAGATGACAGGGCCGAAAAAGCGCTCATTGAAAGGACTGCGTACCAGCCCATCTCCGTGCTCACCACTCCATGATCCTTTATACTTTTTGACTAATTCGAATGTTTCTTCTGCAATTCCCTTATACCTTTCGATGTCAACTGGGTCACGCATATCCAGAATAGGCCGAACGTGAATCACCCCTACACTGGCGTGGGCGTACATGGCGGCTTCGGTCTCATATTTCTTGCAGACCGCACCGACTTCTTCAATATATTGTGGTAGTACATCCAGTGGAATTCCGGCATCTTCAATAAAAGCCAGTGGTTTCTTTTTACCCTTGATACCAAGCATAAGTCCGAGGCCTTTCTTTCGAATAGTCCATACATCGTGATATTCCTGACCCTCGGGATGGATGGGATATGCGTATCCAAAACCCTGCTCTTTGAGTGCCTCGACCATAAGCGCAGGTCGACCCATAACTTCTTCTTCTGTATCGGCATAAAACTCGACGATGAGTACGGCTTTGGGATCACCTTCTACCACCTGACAACTTCTTCGGGTGGCCAGGTTTTCGCGGCTGAGACGGATGACAGTATCATCAAGGATCTCCACGGCAGCAGGATTGAATTTCACCATAGTCTGCACAGCCCGTATGGTTTCATTCAGATCATGGAAATGCACAAGACACACACTTTTGAACTTCGGCAATGGCTCTAGATTCAATTTAGCTTCCAGGATGGTTCCCAAAGTACCCTCACTGCCCACTATCAATTTGCTTAGGTTCCAGCGGTCGGTGTAGATAAACTCATCTAAATTGTAGCCACCTACACGACGCATCACTTTCGGAAACTTATCTTCTATTTCATCGCGATGGGTGTCAATTATTTCCTTTACACCTCTATATATACTTCCGGATCGGGTATTACTATTTGCCTTGTCAGCATAGCTGGCTGGAGATTCTTCTCCCAGTTGCATAATGGTTCCATCGGCAAGGAGTACTTTCATCTCAAGGATATGATCTACCGTTTTTCCATAGAGTATACTCTTGGTCCCTGATGAATTATTACCCAACATACCACCTACATTAGCCCTACTCGAAGTTGCCGGATCGGGAGCAAAATGGAGGCCATAGGGCTCTAAAGCATGGTTTAGATTATCCCGTGCTATACCAGGTTGCACGCGTACCCATTTTTCTTCAGGATTAATTTCCAGAATTTGATTGATGTGCTTTGAAAAATCCAGGATCATGGATGTACCAATCGTCTGACCTGCCAGTCCGGTTCCTCCTCCTCGTGGCACTATAGTGACCTTATGGTCATGCGCAATCTTCACGGCCTGGATCACATCTTTTTCATGCTTAGGGGTGACTACCGCTATGGGCTTGATTTGATATAAACTGGCATCCGTGGAATACAGGCCCAAACTTACTTCATCCGTTAATACTTCTCCTTCGATTGATGCTTTGAGGTCAGCAACAAAAAGATGATGATTTGACATCTATGTATTATTCTTTTTTTATCTGTGAACGATTATTTTGTCAATTAGTGATGGTCTTCAGGGCTGACAGGAGCATGTTGACATGGTTGGCGTCGCAGCTTTCTCCCATAAGCCCCACGCGCCATAGCTTTCCGGCAAATTTTCCAAGACCTCCTCCTACTTCAATATTGAATTCGTTGAGGAGTCTGCTACGGGTAGATGCGTCATCCAGTCCGGCGGGCAATTTCACAGCATTGAGCATCGGAAGTCGATAGGATGGATCTACGAGGTACGTAAAACCTAATGCTTCCAATCCATCTTTCAGCAGGAGATGCGTATCATGATGTCTTTTGAATCGATTTTCCAACCCTTCTTCCAGGACCAGGCGATAAGCTTCTCGCAATGCATACATCGCTGAAATCGGTCCGGTATGGTGATAGGCTCTCTTTGCTCCGGCCCAGTAGTTTTTTACCATAGTAAGGTCTAAGAACCAACTTTGAACCTTGGTTTTTCGATTGTCTAAGGCTTCAACAGCTCTGGCGCTAAAGGAAACGGGCGATAGACCCGGGGGTGCACTAAGGCATTTCTGGGTGCCGGAGTATACAGCATCAATACCCCAATCATCTACTTTTAAATCAGTGCCACAATATGAGGTGACAGCATCTACCACCAATAGGGCGCCTGCATCATGCACGATATCACTGATTTCTTCAAGAGGCTGTAACACACCCGTGGAAGTCTCAGCATGTACAATTGCGACCACCTTCGGACGGTGTGTCGCTACGGCTGCCTTTACATCGTCCGGGTTTATGGGTTCGCCCCAGGGTGCTTCCACCGTCGATACTTCAGCACCACAACGTTCTGCGATATCCTTCATTCGGCCACCAAAAACTCCATGAATGCAGATAAGTGCATGGTCACCTGGCTCAAGTAGGTTTACCAACACGGTTTCCATTCCCGCACTACCAGGGGCTGAAACCACGAAGGTGAGATCATTTTTTGTCTGGAATGTCGCCTGCGCCATGGCCTTAATATCATCCATGATCCGTAAAAATTCGGGATCCAGATGCCCGATAAGGGGAGTCGCCATTGCTTTCAAAACCCTGGGATGTACATCACTTGGACCAGGACCCATCAGGATCCTGTTAGAGGGGTGGAATTCATCCATTGCAACCATGTTTCTTTTTGCAAGTTAAGATAACAAGTTAATCCACAAATGATCCTTCCACAGTGCATTAAACCTTCGCAATCTGTCTTGCCATCATCCAACTAAATGACAGGTATCATTTACAACCTCAGATTATTTGAAGACCTTAGAAGAAATTTCAATTGATCAGCTATGTATAAGTGGCTATTTATTTTCTCTCTTCTGTTGGGGCAGGTAGGTATTTTGATCGGGCAACAGGCCTTGACGTATCCTCAGATGGATCTTGCATTGATTAAGTTGCGCAAGGCCATCATACAACAGGATGTGGCCCAATATCCAGAAGCACTTCAGGACTTACGGGATCATTGGGGAGTGGCGGCTAACCAGATGCTTTCATTCGATTTTACTGAATTTAACATTCATGAACTGGTCGAAGTAGAGGATCTGACACTTCATGCATTGTCAGATGCATTGGCAGAAAATGATAGTCTGACGGCTATGGAAGAGTTGGCTTACTTTCGACAAAATCTCATGGATCTTCGTACCTGTGAGGGTGTTGAGTTTTATCCATTGGATGCCTTTTGGAAGTCATTCGACATCTATCATGATGTCCGCCATATTGTCAATGACCAAATGATGGACTTAAGAGGATGGTTTGAGTTTGAAGATATGATCACAGAGATGGTGGCACGCTGGAATCAGTATGAACTGATTGTACAGGATTATGCCGACGAATATTTTCCGGGATACAATCATCAGGAGCAGTCAGTGATCAATGAGGAAATGGAGGGATGTATGTCCCATTTTATCGAATCACTGGAATCCGGATATCGTCCTGATTTTATAGTGCCATGTGATCAGGTAGGGTATACCATGGAGAAAGCGCTGGACCTATATGTGAATGACAAGCACAAGGAGATTCAGTTGAACTAGATCCGGCAAAAGAGGTATGAGAAGGTTCTGGATAACGTCTTTCACCTAACTAAATATCATTACCGGAATCTTGCTGTCCTTTAGTAACTTTCGGGTAACACTGTGATGATAGACCCTCTCCCAGAAGGGTCGTCGAGGTTTATGGAAAGCCAGCATGTCACATTTGTTCTTACCCAGGAAATCTATGAGACCGTCCTCAATAGAACTGGCATAGGATCGGGTGTAGTCTACCTCGGTATAGGGTTCGTTCTTGAAAGTGATATCTGCTTTATTGACCTGTTCCATTTCCTGGATATGTACCATATGGATGCTTGGATGGCCAAAAATTGACCAAAAAGACATCAGCCAGGTAAGAGCCTCCTCCTCTTTTTGTGGTACCTGATCCAACTTGTCTACAGTACTGGGAAAAAGGATATTTCGTATGCCATTGTACTGGGCACCATAGGGTATTACCATGACAGGTCTGTCCGACAGGGTGATGGTGTGAGCCGTCACTGAACCCATGATTCGATCCAATAGATTATACTTTTCTCGTAGTGACATTACGATCATGTCAGCATTGACAGATCGGGCCATGTCCGTGATGTCAGATGCAGCATAAGCACCATATACGGCATGAACAGAACCTCTCTGTCTGGGTAGTAGTTTTTCTGTCTGCAACTTCTCCAGCCTTTCGATAGCAGTTTCCTTTCGTGAAGCTATCAGTGTAGCAATGGCCGATTCTGGGATGGCATTCATCACAGGCGATGGAATATCATAGACATGAATGAGGTCAATCGATGTACTGCTACCTTCCAAAATACCCTGCAGGTAAGCCAGTGCATTGTCACAACTTGCCGAAAAATCTGTCGCAAATAAAACCCGTTTCATGTCAGATGTCTGGAAATTTAAAGTTCAGTTTTAATCTAATATAGTATCAATCACTCTCGTAGTCCATGCTTAGCACAGGCACTTCAGCGTGGTTAGCCAAAAGTTCTACTGTACTACCTCTGAAAGTCCTTCGCAGGGGATGTCGTTCATGATTAGAGATAGCCACGAGGTCAATACCGATTTTCCCACTGAAATGTCGTATACCTGCTTCAACCGTAAAATCCCGTGAAAAATGTGAAACACATTTAAATCCGGCATTTTCACCGATTGCAACAAAATCCTTCAGACCTTCCTGCATTACAATGGTAGGTTGATTAAAGAAACCAGGCGTATCAATGGAGAGAATATGAATCTCCTTTGGCTCAAAAGGTTTTATGAATTCAAGAAATCTTCTAAAGGTATCTCTGTCATCGATGCTCAATCCCGTAGCAAATAGTACCTCCTCAAATTGTATGCTTTCATGGGTGTCTTTTACGATCAAGACATTGGCATGTACTTTTCTAATGACTTTTTGAGTATTGGATCCTACAAAATATTCTTGCTTTCCACTGACCCCATGCGTACCCATGACTACCAAATCAATATCTTGCTTGCCACACACCTCACTCACTGCTTCATACAGCTTTCCCGTGTGTACTGAATACGAGCATGAAACGCTGTCATCCGTGTCGGCACAAGAGTTCTCAAGCTTAGCTAGGAGCTCCTTATATGTAGCTGTAGCAGCAGCGTCGAGATCTTGTTCTCTTAAGGGCCAGTTTTCCCAGCCCAGGGGTAGTTTTTCAGAGCAGTGTGCCAGATGCACGGATGCATTACGCGCTTTGGCAATATCCATAGCGATTTTGAGTGCACTATTGGCAAAGACACTAAAATCTGTTGGAACCAATACTTTCATTGCTGTCATATTACAGGATTTAAAGGTAAAGTTAGAAGCCAGTCAGTATGATGATTCTCGTCACCCTGCCTCATGACGCTTTACCGAACAAGTAAATGTAAAGTTCGATCCTGGCGACAATTTGTTAAGGTTGCTATTCCGAGTTAAGTATCATTGAGCGACGATGTATCGGATGATCTGAAGTCCATCATCTTCATAAAAGTGACTTTCAGCAACAGACAATGAACTAGTTCTCTTGCTGGATCCAAACAGAGGAATTCCTTCGCCGAGAATCACAGGATTGACCTTAAGTATTACTTCATCTATCATCCCTTCATCCAGTAGCCATCCTGCAAATTCGCCACCACCGCATAAATAGATATCCGATCCGTTTTCAGACTTCAGACGCTGTATCACATTTATGTCAGGTGTACTGACATGAACATTATTGTGTTGATTATCAAAGCTGAGGCTATTGGAGAAAATATAATGCCTCATATGTGGGTATGCGGGTTGTCCCGGCTGGAGGCCAAAAGCATAACCGAACTCGTAGGTTTTTCTACCCATGATAACTGTGTCAAACTTTCCCAGATCTTTGAGGTACTTCTGAACCCCCTCACCCTGGGCGATAAATTTACTGGCATCACCTCCGGGACCAGCAATATAGCCATCGATTGAAGTGGCAACATAGTAGATGATCTTTCGCATTGCATTTATTATTTACCGGAAGATACTAATCGAGGGATAAAGGCAGTTACATATTTAATACCTATCCATCTTTTACCAACCATTATGTTGACCTGGATCAAGGCACTGCACTAACAGTCCACTGGCTGCTACTTATTCTGATTTCATTTCATTTTCTGCGAAACACTCGAACTGGGAAAATGTGTGAAAAATGAAAATTATTTGGATTTGTACCTATTTGAGTTGTTTGCTCGTCTGCTCAACACTTTCTGCCACTACCATACGTCCTTATGTTGATCTGGGTGAGATGGCTAAATCTACTTCAACCGTGGTTTTGGTCGAAATGATGGATCAAATAGAGCATCGAGAGGGAGAAGTGACACACTTTCGCATGCGTGTCCTGGTGAAAGAAGTAATAAAAGGAAAAGTTTCAGCAGGGCATGAGCTATTTGTGCAAAACCTCCATAAACGGATAGGTAATATGGAAAGGACTGTTTGGGGAGATTTACAATTGGAGAAGGGAAATGAATATTTATTATTTCTGGAGAGACATGTAGGAGGTTATTGGATCCCCAAGATATTATCGTACGGAGCGCTGCAGGCACATGAAAAAGATGGAGATCAATATTTGGCACCCGTCGATCTGGGAGGTGAGATGCATATCTTGAGTGAGGGAGATGTCGCCCCGGAAAAACTTGGAGTTTATCATAAAAGTAATTTTTTGTCGCATGTCAAATCGGTGATTGCCGGTGAAATGAAATGGGACAGAGCATCGGTGACCAGTACATTACCTCTTTCTACTTTCATTGAAGAACCCTCACGAGATGTGGAAAACCCGGGCCATTGTACGCATCTATCCGGAGCACCCCTGGCCCGATGGCAAGATCTTGATATCAATCCATTACCTATATATTATGCTGCCGGCGGTGATCCCGGTTGCACAGGTTCGGTAGTGACTCACATTCAAAACAGTATCCAGGCCATGAATGCGCAATACACAGGTGTTTCTCTTTCAATGGGAGGAACACATGGTTTTGTACCAAGCTGCAGTAGTGGCCAGGGAGCGACAGACGGTGAGTTTACCAGTTGGGTCAGCAGTAATATTGGGCAGCGAAGTCTGGCCATACAATTTGATGATCCTTGCAATGAAATTGGTGATCTGAACGGCTGTAACGGTACGATTGCCGTCGGAGGTCTTTACTGGTTTAGTTCAACGTATGAGTGGTCGGGCGTAACCTGGCGGAGTGCTGCCTACGGATACGTAATTGTGAATAATGGTACGGGGGCATGTATGTGTCAGGATGGAGATGACTATGAGATCATGCTCACGCATGAAATGACCCATGCCTTAAATATGGGTCATATCGGTGCATCCGAAGGTCCTGCCAATATGAATCCAAGTTGCTGTACCGATATTCAGACGCTGGACGTTCAATGCCTTAATTATGTTTATGCAGAGGCCGTACTACCTATTGAGTTGTCTAGCTTTGACGGACAGTCTGTCGATCAGGGGATCGAAATAGAATGGGAGACCCGCTCTGAAATTGACAATGACTTCTTTGTGCTCGAACGATCTATTGATGGTTCGTCTTTTGAAGAGATTGTCCACATACAAGGTGCTGGAGAAAGTTACGATATGCAGGCCTATCAATACCTTGATGCTGATCCTTATCACGGAAAAAACTACTACCGTCTTAAACAGGTAGATGTGGATGGCAGTGAAAATTATGTAGGTGGAATACTTGCACTGAATCATGCCTATGAAGGAGCCCTAAGTATCCAACCCAATATTATTGGAAGTGATATTCTTCGATTCAGAATCAATACAGAAGATATTGGTAAAGATCTACACATTGTCATTACCGATGCTTCCGGACAAGCTCTGCATACTGTCTCGGGTATGATCCCGGGCAAAGTCTTTGATGAAATTAATGTGGGAACCCTTGGATCGGGCATGTATTTTCTGCACGTTTTAAGTAAAGGCATCAAGCACACGGCTCGTTTTGTTAAATTATAGGTGCCCTGTAGGTCGAACACTTTCCCGTCAATGTCGGTATGAAAAATAATGCATGCTGACAATAAAGACTTACGGGAGAAATTTAGCATAGCCCACCTTCCTTCACTGTTGTCTGAGTCCTTTAAAGCATGGATTAATGATGATCCGTGGAGGTTGAGTGCGGTGGTAGCATACTATGCGGTACTGGCTTTGCCAGGACTACTGGTCATTGTGATCAGCAGTATGGGATACCTGTGGAGCCCGGAAGTGGTGCAAAGTAAATTAATGGTGGAAGTAGCTGCAGCACTGGGACAAGATGTAGCCGATAGTATTTTGTCTATAATGCAGAACGTACGACAAAGTGATAGAAGTACACTAGCAACATTGATTGGTATCGCTACCCTCATATTTGGTGCTACCGGGGTTTTTTATCATCTCCAGATATCTCTTAACCAGGTCTGGCAAATAAAACAGAATCCTGATGTGCTTTGGAAACGCGTGATTAAGGACCGAGCGATCGGTTTCGCCTTTGTGTTAATCATTGGTTTTTTATTACTGACGAGTTTTATCGTATCCACCCTGATTTCCCTTTTTCATGATTATTTAAGTAATCAGATTCCTTATTCGATTTATTGGATTACTTACCTGGTGAATTCGTTGATCACATTTCTGATTATTGCCTTTCTATTTGCATTGATCTTTAAATACTTGCCGGATGCAAAAATAAAATGGAAATATGTTTGGGTGGGTGGACTTATCACATCTCTACTTTTTAGTTTGGGTAAGTTTGGACTCAGTATGTATTTCAGTTCGTCCAATCCGGCTTCTCCCTATGGAGCTGCGGGCTCTGTTGTGCTGGTTTTACTATGGGTTTCGTATTCCTGTCTCATTTTATTTTATGGTGCAGAGTTTACCTGGGTCTTTGCTCGCAGATACGGTTATAAAATTAAGCCTCAGGCACACGCCATGATCGTGGAAGAACGCGAAGTGATTCTTGAAAAAGGAGAGGAGTGATCATTTAGGGCACTCTTTTATGGCGGGCACCTAAATCCACTAGTTTGTAGTGACTTAGTTTAATTGGGCGATGGTGACTCCATCTCCTCCCTGCTGTGGTTCAGGATGAAAGTATTCGATACCTGAGGCATATTCGGTTAGTTTCTGATGTACCATGGACTTTAATGTGCCGTTTCCCTTTCCGTGAATGATCTCTACCGATGGTAATCCAGCCACCATAGCTTTGTCAATGAATTGCTCAAGTCTTTGGATCGCTTCTTCTCGGCGGAGTCCCCTGATGTCGAGTTTTCGATGCACGTCCTCCAGTGCTCGTAGTTGGGTATTCACCGATGTGGTGGATTGTGTTTCGATCGGCGCCCGGCTATGTTCTAAATCAGCTAATCTTGCGTCCATCTTCATGTTGCCAACAACAAGCGTGGCTTTCTTTTTTTGTATACGTTCAATGGTACCGGTCATACCTCCCAGTTTCATACGCACATGGTCACCCACTTCGAAGGGTTTGTCCCCCTTTGTCGATGAAGGTGTGGATTCAATGATGTCTTCATGTAGAGCCGAGACCTCATGAGTAAGGTGAAGTTTTTCTTTTTTTATTTTGGCGGCCAGTGCTTTTGCATCCTCTAGTTTTTCTTTTTCCCGAATTTCACGAATTACTTTTTCGATTTTTTTATTAGCTCTGGATTGCTCCTGCAGCCGGAAGGCTTTTTCTTCCATCTTTAACTTCTTCCGCTTAAGATCCATAGATCGCTGAAGCTGGTCGTAGTTTTTAATTAGTTTTTCAAGATCTTTTTCTCGCTGAAGTACCGTATCCAATTTCTTTTCCAGCTCATTTTTTTCTTTCTGAAGTGAAGTGAGGAGGTGGTCTAATTTCCCTTCTTTTTTTCCAATCTTTTGTCGTGCTCTTTTTATAATTTCCTCATGCATGCCGCTTCGCCTTGCCATCTCAAAAGCAAATGAGCTACCCGGTGTTCCAACACGTAAGTGAAACGAGGGTTTTAATGCTTCCTTATCAAATGCCATCGAGGCGTTGACCATGCTCTTGGTCTTTGAGGCAAGAATTTTGAGATTGCCGTAATGCGTCGTGACAATACCCCTGGCTTGCTTTTGGTGAAGGGTCTGCAAAATGCTTTCGGCTATCGCGCCCCCTATCAAAGGCTCGGTACCCGATCCTAATTCATCCACCAGGAAGAGCGTGTTTTGTCCTGCTTTTTCGGTTAGCATCTTCATGTTTTGAAGATGAGAGGTATAGGTACTGAGATCTTGCTCTATGGATTGCTGGTCACCAATATCAGCAATGAATTTTTTGAATACACCAATGACCGAATCACCATCTACTGGTACGAGCAAACCGGTTTGACACATCAGGCTCATCAGACCCACGGTCTTAAGTGTGATGGTTTTTCCTCCGGCATTAGGACCACTAATCACAATAATGCGATGATTGTGTCCTAGCTTAAGACTGAAGGGAATCACTTTTTCACGCTCATTCCTGTGTTTCATCACCAGCAGTGGATGACGGGCATTTTGCAGATCTAATTCGGGTTCGGCGGATATCTTTGGTTTCCTGGCACCCAATAGTTCCGCCTGGGACGCTTTAGCCCTAAGGAGATCCAACTCAATTAAGACAGGTTCATGGGATTTAAGACTCTCCTGATCCGCACGAAGCAAAGTGGTAAGCTGCTGCAGTATTTTTCGGATCTCTCGCTTCTCCTCATTCTTGAGCTCAAAGATTTGATTGTCGAGTTGGATGGCTTCCTGGGGTTCGATGAATACCGTTCTACCGGTACTGGATTCATCGAGAATGATACCGGGGATCTTTCGCTTGCTTTCGGCCAAAACGGCAAGGACTCGTCGTCCATTACGATAGGGGAGGCACTGTCCTTCACATTTCCCTCCTCATCAAACACCCTCTGTAATCCTGCCAGAGCCTCATTCAGGACCTCGGTTTGACTGATGATTTCGTACACAGTACGGTACTCTACTCGCCTATCCAGATTGAAAAAACTAAACCAATTGGCGATGCATTGCAACTGGTCTCTCACCAGTAGCAGATCCTCGGCGCTTAGGACACTTCCTTCGACCCGCAACCACTTGAATATATGCACTATCGAGTCATAATACAGTCCGGGTATACCCCGTTCTGCTTCTTGCATTCTCAGGTAGGTATCCGTTTGATCCAATGCGCTCTGTATAGCCTCTGGATCTACCATGACAGGCATGTTTTGTACAGCTTGCTTAGCGGGTGTACCCAGGCATCTATCTTCCAGGTCAAGAAGAATTTTATCGAATTCCAATCGATCCTTTAAGTCCTTTGGAAATAAGTAGGTCATATGTAATGTAACGAAGGACCATAACCCTTCGACAATTTTTATAGTGTAAAGTTATAAAACGGAGAGAGAAGGTGACTGTTCAGGCACTTTCACCAGATATCTGAGCCCCTCCTAAATTCATGAATTAGTGTTTTCTTTGCAGATCATTAGTGATTTGAAAAATTATGTCTGGAAATACGTTTGGTAAAGCATTCAGAATTGCAACCTATGGAGAGTCTCACGGTAAGGCTATTGGAGTGGTGATTGATGGATGTCCGGCTGGATTGAAAATTGACGTGGATGCCATACAGCACGATCTGGACAGAAGACGACCCGGACAGTCCAAAATAGTAACACAGAGAAAGGAAAGCGATACGGCTCAGATCTTGTCAGGAGTGTTTGAGGGAGTCACTACCGGCACCCCCATCTCAATGGTGATATACAATGAAGATCAGCGCAGCAAGGATTATAGTCACATCGCAGATAAGTATCGGCCATCGCATGCGGACTATACCTATCAGGAAAAGTATGGACACAGGGACTATCGGGGTGGAGGACGCTCATCTGCCCGTGAAACAGCCGCCAGAGTAGCTGCGGGTGCCGTCGCAAGGACCTTGATGGCTACGGTTGGCATGGAGACCTACGCGTATGTATCTCAGGTCGGTCACCTAAAGATGGATAAGAAGTATCAGGAAATTGATCGTGATTTGATCGAATCCAATCCTGTGCGATGCCCTGATCCTGAGACTGCTGCTGAGATGGAGGCATTTATTAAGGACGTGAGAAAGGATGGTGATACGGTAGGTGGAGTGGTGACCTGCGTCGTAAAGGGTTGCCCGGTGGGTCTGGGGGCTCCTGCCTTTGACAAGCTGCATGCAGACCTGGGTAAAGCCATGTTGAGCATCAATGCCTGCAAAGGATTTGAATATGGATCAGGATTTGACGGCGTCTCCATGCGAGGCTCTGCGCATAATGACCTTTTTGAGAAAGATGAGGCTGGAAACGTGATCACACAAACCAATTATTCCGGGGGAGTACAGGGAGGGATCTCGAATGGTATGGACATTTATTTTCGTGTAGCCTTCAAACCGGTGGCCACATTGATGAAGGACCAGGATAGCCTCAATGAAGCAGGTGATACTGTGACTGTGACAGGTAAGGGCCGGCATGATCCATGCGTAGTACCCAGGGCGGTTGCCATTGTTGAAGCTATGACAGCTCTGGTGATGGCGGATCATCTGCTGCGAAGTAGATTAGATCGCATCTGATCTGTAATTCTTATCCAGCCACTTTCTGTTCTGAGATGAATGGCTGATCGTAATAGCGTTTGCCAGTGGCTTTGTACAATGCATTTGCCAGTGCTCCGAACACCGGTGGAAATGCAGGTTCTCCCATTCCCGTGGGATCAATATCGTTTTCTACAAAATGCACGTCAATGGATCGGGGCGCTTCACTATGACGAATCTGTCGGTACCGATCGAAGTTCTTTTGTTGGGTTTCGCCATTCTGGAATGTAATGGCACCATACATCGCACAACCAATACCGTCCACAATAGCACCTTCAGTCATGTTTTTGGCAGCGTCTGGATTAATGACAATG
>JAUILM010000829.1 GCA_030432855.1 Bacteroidia bacterium | reverse complement strand
CTTCGGCCAATTCCGGGGATCTATTAGTGCAAGCAATCGGTTTTTTGGCAATAAACTGGGTGTAATTGCAACCGGTAATTACCAACGTGCAAATCGAAGTAATGAGTCCAGAGTTACCGACTATCTATTCGAGGGATTTGATCAAAATGACGTACCTGTACTTTCGGTCAGCAATCACATTCTCTCTGATAAAAGAGAGACTAGAAGCCGGTATGGGGGAAGTCTTACCCTGGACTACGAATTTAATAAGAAACATAGTTTACTATTGAACTCCAGTGTCGGCATCACCAATCGTGATGAACTTCGCTATCAACGCAGATATCGTATAGCTGACAACTATCAGGATTTTGATATTCAGGGGAGTGAACGGAAAATATCGCTATTTAGTAATAGTCTCTCAGGTAGTCATGTTCTGGGGCCTATCGAACTGGAATGGAGGTCATCATATTCCAGTTCCTTGCAGGATTCGCCTGAAGAGTTAAGAGCCAGATTTAGAGAGTTGGCTGCCATTAAGAGCAGTATTTCAGATGCGCAGGATTTTAATGATATTCAGGCTGCATATGGCCATAATCTGGAAAATACCATTCTATATAATTCCCGGTATAACTTTACCCGAGTTGATGAATCTCGAGCCACCGCCCAAATCGACCTTAAGTATCCTTTTAAAGTGGGTAAAAATCTGGGAGGTTTTATTAAGACAGGTGTAAAATACTTACGAACGGATCGAGAGCGTGACCGGGAAGGTGTAGAAATAAACCCATACCTGGCAGGAGGTAGTCCGGCAGGAAATGAACCTGGTACATTTATAGGCATGGGTAGTCAGATACTCCTGGCAAACTTTATGGGACCTTATGAAAATCAAGGCTTCTATGATGGACTCTACGATATTTTGCCGGGTACTGAGGCGCTCAGAGAGTCTTTTTATACTTCTCTGGAAGGGATTGATTTGGCGGCGCATAACGCGCTGTTTGGAACCAATTATCAACAGGGAGATCTTATATCCTATCAGGGGCATATTGATTTTGATAAAGTAAGGCGATTTAGAGATGCATACATAAGCAGATATCAGGAAGACCTATTTATTAACGCTGGAGATTACCAGGGTAGTGAATCAGTCTCAGCAGCATATCTGATGACAGAGCTCAATCTTGGCAAACGACTGGATGTACGGGGAGGTGTAAGATACGAAGAAACCGATCAGGAGTATACCAGCTTTATAATTACCGGAAGCCGTTTGATTGAAGGGGATGATGATACAGGGATTACAATCCGGTCAAAAAAAGCGGGTCGGACATACGGCGAATTATTGCCGATGGCAAATTTGAAATACAAGGCATTTGAATGGATGGATCTGCGTTTATCCGTCACCAAGACCCTGGCCAGGCCTAATTTTTTCAACATCGTACCCTGGGAGTATATAAATCCAACCGGCAGGGAGCTTCAATATGGTCGTCCGCAGTTATTGCACACGACCGCATGGAACTATGATGCCTTTTTATCCTTCTACAATAAATTTGGGCTATTTACTATTGGAGGCTTTTACAAGGAGTTAAGAAACATTGATTTTCTCGCTACCTATGTCGAAACGGATGACAGTGAAGGTTACAAAGGTTGGACGGTCACTGAGCCAAGGAATATTCAAGGTGTTTCCACAGTTAAAGGAATTGAATTTGATTTTCAGTCCAATCTGAGCTCGCTCGACAATTTTCTGAAAGGTGTCGTATTTGGTGCGAACCTTACACTTTCCACCAGTAAAACATTTTATCCACTATTTACTGTGACTACGGAGTATGTAGGACCACCTACTTTCTTTGAAACCACCGTATTAGATACCGTACGACAGGGGAATATTGTAGGTCAGGCCAATGTCCTTGCCAACATTAATCTGGGATATGAGCGAGGAGGCTTTTCGGGTCGAATCTCCATGATTCACCAGAGTGATGCATTATCTCCGGGAAGTCCCGGCATTGGAAGTGCATCGTCAGGAGTAGGTACTACCGAGGAACGTGACTTCTACGATCAGGCCTCATATCGGTTTGATATAGCCCTCAAACAAAGACTTGACAAGAAGGGAAAATGGACCGTCTTGCTAAATTTAAATAATGTGACCAACACTCCAGAACGGTCTTTCCTGGGTATTATTGATCGATTGCGTGATGAAGAATTTTATGGAATGACGGCTGACCTTGGATTAGTTTTTAAATTTCGTTAGGTAGCCAGGAAAAATTAAGGGTGAAAGAATTTTCCGATGAATGATGACATTCTAAACATATGGACATCACCTTTAACAAGCCACTTGCGAGTAATGACGAGGACTTGCAAATTTTAACGTAAATAGGAATTATTTCACAATTATATTACGAAATACTTTTTTTATCTTTTTATTTAACAAAAAAACTACCAAATAGAATATGAAATACATCTTTACATTTTTTGCCTTATTTAGTATTTGTGGCTTGATACAAGCTCAGGATCATCTGCGCATCAAATCTGAAGACGGTGATGACGCTAAGCCTATCTTAATTTTTGATGCCGGAGACGGTGGAGACGTGCCAAGTCAGATGTTCGTTGCCGGCAGTGGTGGTCATATTTCGTTGACGGGCATTCATGTTTCCGGTCAGAATATTCTGGGTAATGTTACCAGTAGAATTGTCCGGATCAATGGAGACAATTCGAAAGTGGTGATTGATGATTGTATCCTGGATGAAGCAGGACAATCGTGCTTCCGGTTAAATGCGGATTCTATCAAAGTATTTTTGAGCAATAGCATTGTCACACGAATTGGAGAAATCAATGATCCCGACAATGGTCGCCTATTCGATAACCGAGGTCATTACATAGATTCTCTGTCTGTATACAACTGTATCGTCTATGATATTTCCTCTAGGATA
>JAUILM010000828.1 GCA_030432855.1 Bacteroidia bacterium | reverse complement strand
ATAAATATGGCTAACATGCATTCCATATCAAACAGAAAAGGCAACCTGGATTTTAGGTTGCAAAGGATGGAAAACATATACGACCAGGCAGGTGGTGGGACGGATATTGCGCATCGGCACGATTACTATACCGTGTTGCTGGTCGAAAAGGCAAAGGGTGTCCATATCATAGACTACAATTCCTTCCCATTTGACGCCATGGAAGTACACTTTGTCAGCCCGGGGCAGGTGCATCAGGTGGGACTTTCTGAACGACCCAGAGGCAGTGTCCTGACCTTCACACGAAGCTTCTTGATGAAAAACGGTATCCCCGAAAGTTTCATTTCGAACATCAATTTATTCCAGACATTTGGACATACTCCTCCTCTGAAAATTGACCCAACTACCTTTGACCGATTGGACAAGATCATTGATGAAATGGAAACCTGTTTACTGGCCGATTTGCATTACGGGTCACGTGCAGCGGGGGCGTTATTACAGCTATTTTTGATCTATTGTAGTAACAGCGCATCATTGAATACCGACCAGATGGATGAAGATACAGCAGGTATTTGCATCCTAAGAGATTTCAAACGCCTGGCCGAAGAGAAGTTCAGAGAGTGGCATAAAGTGAAAGACTATGCTTCCGAACTTCATATATCTACTAAGCATTTGAGTCAAACCGTCAAGAATATCACCGGCAAGGTAGCTAAAGACCATATTCAGGATCGACTTATTTTGGAAGCCAAACGCCTGCTACTACACACTACATTGTCTATCAAGGAAATAGCGTATGAAATTGGATTTGAAGAGCCTTTACACTTTAGTGGCTTCTTCAAAAGATGTGTAGGTGTTTCACCCAGTCACTTCAGAACGAGGCACTAGCCAAATCTCCTTATTCCGACATTTTTATATATCCCCCCGACTTTTCTATATCTCTTCCCACACAGTTTCCCTGTATCTTTGTTTTGTCACTCATCAAAATTAATCATTGAAATACAGACCGCATGGACAGAAAAAATTTCATCAGAAAGTCATTACTCGGTGCAGCGGGAATTGCCACGGGAAATTCCATGCTAAAAGCCCGGAACGTAAAATTAAAGTCATCAACCTATGATAAAATGATGCAACAGGTCGGCTTCAATCATTTACCAAATAAAGAAGTCAGAACAATGAATAAAAATAATGAAATTATGAGTAAATCAATATTGCATAAAGCCAACACGCGAGGTCATGCCAATCATGGTTGGTTAGACTCGCATCATACTTTTTCATTTGCCAATTACTACAATCCGGATCGGATGAATTTCGGAGTTCTCAGAGTGCTCAACGATGATGTGGTACAAGGTGGAAAAGGATTTGGTACACATCCGCATGATAATATGGAGATTATTTCCATCCCTTTACAGGGTGATCTCGAACATAAAGATAGTATGGGAAATACGGCGGTCATCAAGCAGGGTGATGTACAGGTCATGAGTGCCGGAACAGGCGTATATCACAGCGAGTACAACAAGCATGCAGAAGAGGAAGTACGATTTCTACAAATCTGGATGTTTCCTAATACAAAGAATGTGACGCCTCGCTACGATCAAATTACATTGGAAGCAAATAAAGGAATAAATGAATTCCAACAGATTTTATCGCCCAATCCGAACGACGAAGGTGTTTGGGTACACCAAAATGCCTGGTTTAGTATGGGTGCATTTGATAGTGGCAGCGAGAACACGTATGAAGTAAAGGATAGCTCGAATGGAGTCTATGCCTTCGTGCTGGACGGAGAAGTCAATATCGAAGGTCAGGATCTGGAAAAACGTGACGGTTTTGGTATATGGGATACTGAAACAGTAACCGTCAAGGCGATAAAAGATGCCAAAGTACTATTGATGGAAGTTCCCATGCAATTAAACCAGGATGGGTAATGCTTGAGTGATGTATAGTGGTGTGGGCAGAACGCTCATCCTCATTGCCGATATCACCATACTTAAAGGCCGTCTGTGCATAGGTACTAAGAGTGATAAAAAATGGGAAGTCCATAATCTGGGCTTTCCATTTTTTTTGGTGTCAATCATGTCGCTCTCCCTGCCTTCACTCAGATCACTAGAGGGTTAAGATAACAACCTAAGAGTCAACAAAATTGATTCTGTCTCTTTCAGGAAGTAACTACTTTGGTTAAGACTATCAGCAGAATTAACACTCATGATGAAGATTTGGCCAGTCACTTGATTCAAAGCATCGCTCCCGATGGAAAAGTGAACTTACATGCTAAGCTAGTACTGCATTGGGATAGAAAGTATGATTAGAAAACGTTATACCCATGGAAAATAAAAAAAGATCAAAGCAGAGCAACCATTGACGGGCGGTGTTCCTCGTTGTGACATTTCTAAATTCTCACCTTGCAAGTTTGAATGGGATCGTGTATTCTTGTACGTATAATTAAATACGTATGAACACTAAACTGACCTTGTCGATTGAACAAGAGGTGATAGAGGCAGCCAAGGATTATGCAAAGAAGCATGGAAAGAGTCTATCAAATATTGTGGAAGAATACTTGAAAGCACTATCGGAAAAGAAGTCGGTAAAAGAAAGGGTGGAATTTAGTAAGATAGTTAAGGAGTTAAAGGGGTCCATCAGCATACCTAAGGATAGTAAGTCTTTTAACGAATTACTACAAGATGCCCTAATTGAGAAATACTTGAGATGAAAAATGTATTTATGGACACTGACGTGATTCTGGACTTCTTGCTGAATCGAGATCCTTATATCATCGAGATCACCGAAATAATTGGAAGATCAGTCTTGAACGAAATGACATTGTGCCTCTCATCACTTGCAATTAGTAATCTTCATTATATTATTTCGCGAATTGAAAACAAGAAAAGTGCAAATAATAAGATTAGAAAAATATTAAA
>JAUILM010000827.1 GCA_030432855.1 Bacteroidia bacterium | reverse complement strand
TTCACTATGAGGTACAGAAACTTCTCAATATTGATCATGAGATATTAACGCTACACCTTCTATTGTATATCTTCTGCCTTCAAATGCCTCCGGCGGCCAACTTTTTGCAGTCCCGATGATATCTATCGGGAGGGCAAAACTGCCCGCTGTCAGACTTGGTCGGTCACACTAAATATTTTTCCGCTATGCCCTATAAACTCGCGTATCCCAGGGGCCATGCGTCGATTTCTCCAGGTTTCTTGGCATTCTACTCACTCTATTGATCCACCTTGCTCATACAGTATAGGCCATGGCCGCTCCTAAACATTAAGTGTGACGCTCGCCCAATTCTGAAGGCGGGAAAAAACGACAAAAAAACCAACCATATCTACTTATAACTATCTATCATTAAATTCTTAAACCTACTAAATTTGGCTAAGAGCCATTATCTTTAATCAGATCATTAAAGGCATATTCGGTCAATATCTCATGACCTCCTTCAAACAATATCAGGTGTGTATTTCCATGTGATTTTTCAAGAAACACCTCTCGATTACCAATTTTTTCTCCTGACATAAGGGACGATCTGTGCTCCAGTAAATGGAGCTTTTCATCATCACGTACTTTGGAGCTTTTTGCATCACCCCCCATATCGTCCATAAGTTTATTATAAAAGTTAATGGAATGCGTAATAGGTATCGTCCCGTTTCCAGTCATGCCATCATAGACCCCACAGTAAATCTTCACTTCTGAGTCCTCCAATTTATGGACAGGGGTTTGCCAGTACATCGGAGATTTTGCCCTGGCTACTTCCAAATTAAGCTCTCCTCCACTGGAGGAAGTGCAGGCCATGATCTCATCTGCATACTTTAATTTTCGAATGCGGGTCTCACGATACCATTTAGAAAGATCTACTAATGGCACCCATGCCGCAAACTTTTTAATCTTGTGTCTTGATTTCATAAAAGTAGCCAATGTTGCGTATCCTCCGCCACTGGTACCTATGACATATATTCGATCGCTATCGACATTTCCATTGGCTAAAGCATAATCAATAGCCGCGTCAATATCAGAAAGGACCAGTTCACTACAGCAAGCGTCCCTATGATTATTTATCCCCCGAAAGTTCGGATGAATGTAGTTGAGGTCCTTGCTGACGCAGAGATCATTTATCGAATCAAATTGCGTATAATCATGACTCCATGTATGCAGACTTACAATTAGCGGCTTTGGCTCGGAACATCGCGATCGATAAAAATATGCTTTTTGTATAGCTCCATCTAAAGGAGATTTAATGTCTACAATCTCGAAGGTATCACTCCATACTGGACCCTCGGATTGCGGCAAGGATGTTCTTCCACCTGAAGTCCAGGAGAAATAAACAGTAGGTAAAATAACACACACTAATTGAATTACACTCTTCATACTTTTTTCCATCTGAATTTTGATAAAGAATACTCTAGGTTTTGAACCTTTAAGTATTCCTGAATTCTCAGTAATTCATTCCATTTGACCATTCGTTCTGATCGAGTCCAGGAGCCCACTTTAAATTGTCCGGCATGAGTACCCACCGCAAGATGAGCAATAAATGAATCTTCTGTCTCACCAGATCGAGCAGAAACCACGGGCTGAAAATTATGTTCTAAAGCAGCATCAATACAATCCAATGTCTCCGATACGCTGCCAATTTGATTTAATTTAATCAGAACACTATTAGCCCATTTTCCTTCGACGCCCCGCAGTAACCGCTCTTTATTTGTCACGAATAGATCATCACCAATAATCTGTACTTTCCCGCCAAACTCATCAGTGAGCTTCTTCCAACTCTCAACATCATCCTCTGCGAAGGGATCTTCCACTGAACAGATTGGATAATTATTTAACCAGCTGGCAATTACCTCATAATATTCAGAAGGATCCAATAATCTCTCTTCAATATTGAATGCATATTTGCCATCACGATGATATTCTGCGGCTGCCAGATCGAGAGAAATCCCCACATCTTCCCCTGGTTTATACCCTGCATTTTTCATTGCCTGAACTAAAATTTGCAGTCCCTCTTCGTTCGTATTAAATCGGGGCCAGAAACCGCCCTCATCCGCTACACCTACAAGCCTACCTTGTTGCTGAAGAATTCTGCCGGCAGCCTGATAAATATTAAATGTCATTTCATACACCTCCATCAAGGTACTGGCCCCGTAGCAGATGATCATAAAGTCCTGCACGTCAATGCTGCCCGCGCTGTGTGCTCCCCCACCGATAATTTGAATTTCCGGTATGGGTATTTCAAAATGATTTTTTTGAGACAACATTCGAAACAAGGGTACGTCCTGATCTCGAGCTGCTGCCTGTGCACACGCCATGCTTACGGCAAGGATGGCATTAGCACCCAACTTAGATTTATTCACTGTGCCATCCAGTGCGATCATACGTGTGTCGATAGCAGCCTGGTCGGTAACCGACATCCCGACCAGTGCAGGGGTAATTATGTCATCAATATTATGAATGGCATTTTCAACGGATTTACCACCGAAGTAATTCCCCCTCCCATCTCTTAGCTCCAATGCTTCCAACTTGCCTGTGCTTGCTCCTGAGGGTACAATAGCCGATCCGGATTTTCCATTATCCAATAGTACCCTGGCTTCAATCGTGGGATACCCCCGTGAGTCAAATACGGTAAATGCCTTTATTCCTTTAATTTTTGTCATCAATTCTGTGCTCATCAAAAAAATCTAAAAAGGCATCAAAATTATCTTGAAAATTTACTCCAATGCTCTTCGTGAAGAATTTTCGAATCCAATCTTTGTGCTTTTCATCAAAATACTCTGCGGGGGATTTACCATCCACCCGGGCAAGCATCAACATTTTCAATAAATGTATCGTACGTATTTTTAAGTCAATTGACTGTTTTATATTTAATTG
>JAUILM010000039.1 GCA_030432855.1 Bacteroidia bacterium | reverse complement strand
TGGCTTCAAAATTTGTCTATAATGATCCAACATCGCATACCTCCAATATTATGACATAGTGTATTGAAGTTTTCCATTACCAAAGCCCACTGATATTGTTAGATGATTAGGATAAACCGACATGAACCCTATCAGGGCTATTGGGTAGGGAATTTTTTCATAAACTATCTGCCTTAGTGTATTTGAGTAAAGGAAGATCGCCTTAAACTATTAGGTGGCTCGCAAATGATCAGCCTACCTCATCTACTGCCAACTTCGTTGGAAGACACCTATCAAATTATGTAACCGATTGGATCATGGTAAATCCGAGGTGCAAATTCAAAGATTCAAAAAAATCACCAAAACAGGTGATAAACGGATGATTTTATGGTCATAGTTTTGATTTGTCATTGAGACGCAAAAACATCATTATTTAATCATTTCAAAATTTTAACTAAAATGAAAATTCTAGGAATCATATTACTCGTGGGAATGTTTTTTTCAAGTCCCACAGAAAACGCAGAGACAATTGAGAAGCTAAACCTTGACAACCCCACCACTGAACTAACAATGGGAGAAGCTACCACCACAACAGGCTATGTACGGTTTGGACGAAGAAAAAAGAACTGCCGGGGATTTGGTATATGTTCTGCTAGGATTTCCACAACCAATACAGATAAAGGCACTAAGACAATCTTTGGATTTAATGGGAGAGCAATTGTATACCTACGTTGGGCCAAAAAGGATGTGGCCAAAAACTCTGACCAAAAGCATTTGAAAGATGGTCTGCTAATACTTGAAGAAGAAGTGGATGAGGCAGTGGAATACAAAGGTGAAAAATATAGTCTCAAAATCGCACCTGGAAAATATGAATTAAAGGAGGATGGAGAGGGATTTCTTCTGGAGGTAAGCGGATAATTATAGAAATATAATAGCTACATAGCTACCATAGATTAAAATCTATTAAAGAACTGCTGATTGATTTCAGTAGTTCTTTTTATTTGTATAAAGGCACTTACCAACTGACTCAGCCAAGTTATTTCATAGACAATTCCTCACTTCAGAAGCCTTGTCCAGGTAGAAACATTTCCCAATCAGGAGTCTTAAAATAAAAGCGTCATCAGAGATTCAGATTTATTCCTTAGATTAAGTCTATGAACGGACGTATGGTAGTGTATCGGATAAGGGCTGTAAAATTATGTTTCTTACTAGGTCTTACCTATACCATGCTCTTCATTTCCTGTGGTCCGGGCCCAGTTGAAAAGACTGTTACTGCGCAATATATTTTATCACCTGATGACCTTCCTGCCTATGAACAGTCAGTTGATCATGCTTCGTTGATCAACATGGGATCAGAGGAATTCTACCACAAGGGAATGATCACGTATCGAAAAGCATGCTACAGTTGCCATGGTGATTTACATCAGCCGGGATCCATACCTCATTCCAGACAGTTTTGGAAAGAAGCATTCAGGAATGGAAGTGATCCCTACTCCCTTTATCAGACCATCACCAAAGGGTCAGGGTTAATGCCACCTCAGGTGCAATTGACGCCAATAGAAAAATACGAGGTAATTCATTTTATTCGGGAGGAATTCTTAAAAGAAGAAAATCCTGAGGCATATTTTACTGTAACCGAATCATGGATGGAAGGCCTGCCAAAGGGGGATACTCTCGGGCCTCCTCCGACTGACTATGCTCCCTGGGCGGAGATGGACTATGGTAATGTTTTAATGCGTACGTATGAAATGGCGAACAGCAGCGATCCTCCCAGGAAGATATCCGGCGGCCGCAGTCCTTTGCCTAATGAAGATTATCGAGACCAGAACTTCACGTACAAGGGCATTGCTATGCGCCTGGATCCAGGAAAAGGCGGAATTGCTGCTGGCCACGTTTTTGCCCTCTTTGACCATGACCTGTTACGATTTTCCGGTTTCTGGACAGGTGATGGATTTATTGACTGGGAAGACATCTTGCTAAATGATGTTCACAATATTTATCCCCGTACAGTGGGTGAAATTCAAATGGAGACACCGGTCGCTCCCGGATGGGCTCACCCGGAAACCGGTACCATGGACGATCCAAGATTCACAGCAGTGGATGGTCGAAAATTTGGTCCTCTACCCCGGGACTGGGGCCACTACAAAGGGCTCTATCGATTCAATGAGCAAGCGATTGTACATTATACCATTGGAGCTAGCAGCATCTGGGAATTATATACTTTAGAGAAGGAGGGAAAAAATCCTATCATTTCCCGCACGATCAACTTAGAAAATATAGTTAAACCTCTTCGTTGTCACATAGGGCCAGATAATATGCAGGTCCGTATTACGGGTGATGGCATACTGGTACGTGAAAATGGAAATTACTATGTTGACTTCCCTGCTGGAAATTCGGCGCAAGTAAAGATTTACCTGGGAAATAAGTCATCCGGTATAGAGTCAATTGACAGGACGCGTCCCCGGGACTTGTCTTCCCTCCTACGAGGTGGAAATGCTCAATACCCTGAAGTACTCACTAGTGAAATAGTCCAAAACCCGGGAGAAGGGGCCTATACGGTTGATGTCCTTACTCTACCTTTTGAAAATATCTGGAAAAGTAGATTCAGACCTACAGGTATTGATTTCATCGAAAATGGGGACCAGGCCTTGATTTGTACTATTGATGGCGAGGTGTATCGTGTGGAAGGTATAACACAAACGGAGGGACAGCTCAAGTGGCATCGAATCGCTACGGGATTATTCCAGCCTCTGGGCATTAAGTATCACCAGGGGGAGATTTATGTGAGTTGCCGTGACCAGATTGTAAAACTGCATGACCTAAACCAGGATGGCGAAACGGACTACTATCAAAGCTTCAATAGTGATCATCAGGTCACCGAGCATTTTCATGAATTTGCCATGGGTCTTCAAGTGGATGATGCAGGAAATTTCTATTATGCTAAAAGTGGTCGACATGCCCGAGATGCTCTGGTACCGCAACATGGCACCTTGATAAGAGTCAGTCCCGATGGAAGTACCTCTGAAATCATTGCTCACGGTTTCCGGGCGGCTAATGGTGTCTGCCTGAATCCGGATGGCTCCTTTATTGTGACCGACCAGGAGGGCTACTGGAATCCGATGAATCGAATTAACTGGGTGGAAGAAGGAGGATTTTATGGCAACATGTATGGATATGGAGCGCCAACAGATACCTCTGATGCCGCCATGATTCAACCCTTATGCTGGATCGATAGTCGATATGACCGTTCACCTGCTGAACTCCTCTGGGCCCATAGTGATCGCTGGGGCCCGCTAAATGGAGCACTTCTCAATCTTTCTTACGGTTATGGAAAGATCTATGTGGTGATGCCGCAGCTTACTAGTCAGGGTCGACAGGGGTCCATGGTTGAGCTCCCTATACCTCAATTTCCCACCGGCATTATGCGAGGCCGGTTCAACCCCCTGGATGGTCAGCTGTACGTCTGTGGAATGTCTGCCTGGGCCACCAATCAAATGATTCAGGTGGGTGGCCTTTATCGGGTAAAATACTCAGGAAAGGAACTTACCATTCCTACACAAACCACTTTCCATCAGGACGAAATTCGTATGACATTTGCCATATCCCTGGAACCTGCTTCAGCAGAAAACCCTATCAATTATGAAATTAATGTGTGGGACCTCAAACGTACTCACAACTATGGATCGAAGCGATACAACATCCAAACCCTGGCGATCGACGATATTGAGCTCAGGAACCAAAAAGAAGTAATTTTGTTTATCAAGGATCTATCACCCACCTGGATTATCGAAATAAAATATGATGTACAAAGTCTTGATGGGCTGAAAGTATCAGGGGCAGTGCAAGGAACAATCTATGCACTAGACGAAAAAGAAAATCTATAGGTGCAAAAATGACCGTCAGACAGAGTGAATTTTAGATAGATGAAATTATTTATAAAAAACATGGTCTGTAACCGGTGTAAAATGGTGGTCGAAGATACACTTAAAAATATCGGACTTAACCCACTGCATGTAGAATTAGGTGAAGTAATCATCCAGGAAGAAGATATTACGGACATTAAGGCTGAAATTACAAGTCAGCTTAATTCATTAGGATTTGAACTTCTCGATGATAAAAAATCTAAAACCATCGAAAAAGTAAAAAATCTAATTACTGATCTCGTTCAAAATAAACAGGACAACATATCTCTGAACCTGTCAGAATATTTGCAAAGTAATATTTTAATGGAGTACAGCTCGTTGAGTAAGCTCTTCTCCGAGGTGGAAGGTATTACTATTGAAAAATATCATATTCTGCAAAAGGTGGAAAAAGTCAAAGAACTTTTAGTGTATGATGAATTGTCCCTGGGAGAAATTGCTGATCAACTACATTATTCTTCTTCAGCCTATATGAGTAATCAATTTAAAAAGGTGACGGGACTAACACCCGGACAATTTAGAAAGCTCGGCCCTGCCAACCGACGTTCTCTTGATGCACTCTAAATGTTACAAGTCTCATCCATAATTGTGTAATGCTCCTTCATCTCAATGAACTTAACTTTGTTGAAAAGGTTGGGAGATTATGACACATACGTATCACATATCAGGCATGTCCTGCAATGGTTGTCGAAACCATGTACAAAAAACCCTGTCTAAAGTACAAGGCGTGAATGATGTCCAGGTAGACCTGGGTAAAGCAGAGGCTACTATTGAAATGGAATCACATATATCGCTGGAAGCATTTCAAAAGGCATTGAAAGATGACGGAGGGCACTATAGCATCCACTCCTTGCATGATCGTCCGAATCAGGACGCTCAAAAAAAAGAGAAGCAGTCGGGTGACTCCGGTACCGGTGTCTTTTACTGCCCCATGCATTGCGAAGGTGATAAAACCTATGACAAACCAGGAGATTGCCCAGTCTGTGGTATGGATCTCGTGGAAGAACAAAACCTCAACACATCGAGTGCTGAGCAATGGACATGCCCCATGCATCCTGAAATACTTGAGGACGGTCCCGGGTCTTGTCCTATTTGCGGTATGGACCTGGTTCCTAAAGCACCAGACTTATCTGCAGAGGAAAAGACCTACCAACGGCTACTGAGGAAATTCTGGATTGCCACTGCTTTCACCCTCCCCATCTTCATCATTGCTATGAGTGAGATGATTCCCAATAATCCCCTAACTCAGGCTTTAGATCTGAAATACTGGAACTGGATACAATTCCTTCTTTCCATTCCAGTGGTGTTCTATGCTACCTGGATGTTTTTTGAAAGGGCGTATAACAGTATCCGTAGGAGGAGTCCGAATATGTTTACTCTCATTGGGATTGGAGCCGGGGTAGCCTGGATCTTTAGCTTCTTTGGACTCTTATTTCCGGATGTCTTCCCTGATCAATTTAAGACGGAAAGCGGGACCGTTCACGTATATTTTGAAGCGGCCACGGTTATACTTACGCTCGTCCTATTGGGTCAGCTTTTAGAAGCCAGAGCCCATGGTAAGACTAATGAAGCGGTCAAGGCATTGCTTAAGCTGGCGCCAAATGTGGCTACAAAAATAGTAGAGGGTGAGGAAGTCCGGGTCAGCATTGACGAAATTTCGGTGGGCGACATTCTCAAAGTCAAACCCGGTGAGAAAATACCGGTTGATGGTGTGATTTCCAGCGGGGCTTCCACTATTGATGAATCGATGGTCACCGGCGAACCCATACCGGTGAATAAGGCCGAGCATGATAAAGTAAGTAGTGGCACCATCAATGGAAACCAGACTTTCCTGATGAAAGCCGAAAAAGTAGGGAGTGACACTTTGCTTTCCCAAATAATTCACATGGTAAATGATGCCAGCCGAAGCCGGGCTCCCATCCAGAATCTGGCGGACAGGGTGTCAGCGTATTTTGTACCCGCTGTTGTTGTCATTTCCCTATTGACTTTTGTAGTCTGGGCCCTATGGGGTCCTGATCCCGCCTATGTGTATGCGATGGTGAATGCTGTAGCCGTCCTAATAATAGCATGCCCCTGCGCATTGGGATTGGCAACGCCCATGTCGGTCATGGTCGGAGTAGGCAAAGGTGCCCAAAACGGTGTGCTCGTGAAAAATGCGGAGGCCATTGAAAAGATGAACAAGGTGGATACGCTTATTGTAGATAAAACCGGTACGATCACCGAGGGAAAACCATCCGTTGAAAAGGTCGGCAGTTTTAATAAGCAATTCGATGAAAAAGAAATTCTTCAATTTATTAATGCCTTAAATCAAAATAGTGAACATCCCTTGGCAGAGGCCACGGTCCAATATGGTAAAGAAAAGGGTATCAATAATGTAAGTGCCGAGCAATTTGAAGCCGTAACCGGAAAAGGCGTAGAGGGAAAGGTGAACAATAAAAAAGTGGCGCTGGGAAATGCAAAGATGATGGACCATGTCCGTGCAGTTATTACGGAGGAAATGCAGGAGGAAATTATTTCCTTCCAGAAAAAAGGTAAGACCGTTTCGGTATTATCTGTCGACGGAAATGTAGTTGGCTACGTGGTCATAGGCGATCAGATCAAGGAATCAAGTGCCCGGGCAATAAAAGCACTACAAGAAAAGGGCATAAAGGTCATCATGATGACGGGTGACAACGAGAATACGGCTCGTGCTGTTGCCTCCGAACTCGGTCTAAATGACTTTCGCGCCGGAATGCTGCCTGCGGATAAATTAGATGCTGTAAAATCTCTACAAAGTGAGGGAAAAATCGTAGCCATGGCGGGTGATGGCATCAATGATGCACCCGCACTAGCACAGAGTGATGTGGGTATCGCCATGGGCACGGGTACAGATGTGGCCATTGAGAGTGCGATGATCACTTTAATAAAGGGAGACTTGAGTGGTATTGCAAAAGCCAAAAATTTAAGTACCCGGGTCATGAAAAATATCAGGCAAAACCTGTTTTTTGCCCTGGGCTACAATACACTGGGTATACCGATTGCCGCCGGTATATTGTTTCCATTTTTCGGTATTCTTCTATCTCCTATGATTGCTGCGCTAGCTATGAGTTTTAGTTCAGTTTCCGTTATTGGAAATGCGTTGCGGTTGCGAAGTGCAAGCCTTGCATGAAAGTTTGGTACACTTAAAGGTCACTTTCTCAAAGAGTAATGCAATAAAAGCATTCTTTTACATTGGGCTCTACTGCCGAAACCAGATTTCTTGAGAAGAGTCAATGAGACTAATCCTTTCAGAAAATGGAACATTACTCAGCTTCAATCCATTTTCTTCGATTAATCAATCACGCTCCGAGATTGCTGCAGCAATCAACGCATGATTTCGGTTATACTATCTATCTCTTGTATATCTTTGCTTAAAACCCAGGGCATCTCGTCTTTGGGCCAATTTCCATTAATTATCGGAAAAGTCTCCAGTTTACTCGGATCAATCACGACATGCTTGATGCGTTTTCTATGCCATGAATAGCTCACGTGGACCAATCCATCGACAGTTTGAATCACTGCAGGGTAGGAGTATTGCACTGAGCCCGTACGATATTCCAGCACGCTAGCTGCTTCCCATTCCATCCCATCTCGTGAAATCGCCACTGTCAGAATTCCCCTTCCTTTTCGACCGGCCGTAGAATCTTCACGAGTCGAATGATTATAGACTATCAAATGACGACCGTCCTTGAGAGTTATTGCGTCTACGGCCGAGTTGTTGTTTGGTAATGTAGCGTCTGTCACTTCAGACCAAGTCAACCCACCATCTTCTGACCAGGTCTGGGCCAACTTCGCATTTGAGTGTCTCTCATTTGTGCGAGCAAGAATCTGCAGCTTTTGGCTTCCATGAACAAGGATGGTGGGTTGAATGATTTTGTACCTAGTGTTAACCGGATCGCTGATCGAATCAACTTTGGTCCAGGTGGCTCCGTTATCACTGCTTCGCTCCACATGAATTCGTTTACCTGGTTCACCTTGTAAGCTAGAACCCGCCACAATGGTTCCATCGTCCAAAATGACTGGTTTATTGACAATCGGCCCAACAAATCCCTTAGGAAGTTTTTTCATTTTAGACCAGGTGTGGCCATCATCTCTTGAAGAAATCACCTGACCATCATCGATCCCTGGACTAACGAAATATATTTGAATCTCCCCTCCCTTCAGCTTTACTAACACTGGATTGAAGAGTGTTTTTCCCTCACCATCGCAAATGCTTCTTGGTGAACTCCAAGACCCATTCTTAGGCTTTCGGCACAACCATATTTTTACGTCTGGATGATTTTCTCTAGTACCTCCAAACCATGTACATAGCAAGTCACCATTGTCTAGTTCCAAGAGGGATGATGCATGACAATCTGCAGTGGGACTCTCTGTAAAGACAAATTCTTCGAAAATAATTGCTTTCTTAGAAGTGGCCTGAATCTCAGATTCAAAAACTTCCTCTCTTTGGCCACATGAGGTGAAAAACCAAATACTAGAAATCAAGATTAAGAAGGTTCTTGCTTTCATAATGATGAGTTCATACCAATAGTAAGATAGTGATCTACAATGTTCTCAGCTCGTAAAATGCTTAGCGATTACTGTGTAGCAACGCTCATTAAATCCAATCTACATCTATACTGTGATATCTCGATGTATTACTGGTGAACTGTAACATTTAACTCGAGTCTATCAATTGGTTTCTTTTGCACCAATTTATAGTACTCATATAATTGTTATAGTCCACTAGGCCAGGGGCGAGAGGACCAGAAAGGGACAAACTGAATTGCTATATTCTTTAAATAATCAGCAGTAATCCCCAGGTCACTCAAAGATTTAACTTATCTATATTGGGAGGAATAAGATATAACAATACAACTGATTGTGATGAGATCTCTACTATTAATTGTCCTAGTGTCCTCTGCTTTCTGTCAAATCATGTCTGAGGAGGTCGTAGAAAAATGGAATTTCTTCGAGATCGCACTTGAGGGCCCATCTAAGGGAAATCCCTTTATGGACGTTGAGTTAACCGCAGTCTTCTCACAATCTGATAAAAGTGTTCGCGTACGAGGATTCTATGATGGTGACGGCATATACAAAATCCGGTTTATGCCTAAATATGAAGGGCCCTGGCAATATGTAACTCACAGTAATCACGATAACCTACATGGAAAATCTGGCGGGTTTACCTGTATCCCTCCAGGTAGGGAAAATCATGGACCTGTGAATGTGCAAAACGGTTTTCACTTTGCTCACGCTGATGGTACACCTTACTACCCTGTTGGTACTACGATCTATGCGCTGACTCAAATGAGTGACGAGATCATAGACCAGTCGATCGAGACGTTGAAAAACTCACCTTTCAACAAGTTGCGGCTTCTGGTTTTTCCAAAACAATGGAACTACTTCATTAATCATGATCCTCCTGATTTTCCCTTTTTAGGATCAAAAGAAGAAGGTTGGGACTTCACTCGGTTTAACCCCTCTTATTTCCAGAGGCTGGACCGTACTATATCGTCCCTTCACGACCTGGGCATTCAGGTCGATTTGATCCTTTTCCATGGATATGACTGGGGGAAGTGGGGATTTGATAAAATGCCTTTGGATACTGACCTAAAGTACCTGCAGTACTTGCTTGCAAGGGTATCTGCATATCAAAACATCTGGTGGTCGATGGCCAATGAATATGAGATCTTAGGAGACCATACTACTGAAGTCTGGGAAGAACTCGCTCAATATGTTGTGGACCACGATCCCTATGACCATCTGCGATCCATCCACAATGCATCCACTTTTTATGATCATTCAAAGCCCTGGATCACACATTTGAGTGTACAAAATCATAAAACATCCCGGATCAAGGAATGGCGAGAGAAGTATCACAAACCCGTGATCGTAGATGAATGCAGCTATGAGGGTGATATTGAGTATTCCTGGGGCGACATCACTGGTGAGGAGATGGTAAATCGCTTTTGGAAAGGATACACCTCCGGGGGGTATGTCACTCATGGAGAGGTATTTATGAATGTTGACACACTGATGTTCTGGGCAGAAGGAGGCAATCTAGTGGGCGAGAGTCCAAGCCGCATCGCCTTTCTAAAAAAAATAATGGAAGAGGGGCCAGCTGGAGGAATCGATCCACTCCCTTACGAACCTTCTTGGAATCGAAAATTCAAGGCCGGAGTTGATCCGGATTACTTTCTTCACTATTTTGGTGAGGGTCAGCCCAAACAACGCACCGTTTCCCTTCCTGAAGACGGAGTATTTAGCATTGAAGTTATCGATGCCTGGAATATGACAATTAATCAACTGCCCGGAACCTATAGCGGAATAGTGAAAGTACCGCTACCTGGCACCCCGTACATTGGATTGAGGATAAAGAGAGTGAAGAAATGATAAACAGCATCGCCATGATCTCATTAGCGTGTCCCGATGATAATGCACAGCATTTTGAATCCCAAAGTATCCTATACTTCCTTCATTCCTGAAGAGTAATCTTCTAGAGAATGATCGTAAATGAACTGCTCCCATTGTATTGTGGTAAGATTAAAGTCAATCCAGATAAAACTAGAGAACATATGCCTATTTATCTACAATTTGTAAAAAGAGATTATCTACTTGTATTACTACTTGTATGCTCAGAAATTCTGGTCTTGGCGCAACCTATTCAGCAGCACCCTGACAATCCACACTATTTTCTTTATAGAGAAAAACCAACGGTCCTGGTGACCTCAGCCGAGCACTATGGTGCCGTAATTAACGCCAGCTTTGACTATGAAAAGTACCTATCTACATTAGAAAGGATCGGGCTAAATCACACCCGTATTTTTCTGGGAGATTATTTTGAAAAGCCTACCTCATTTGGCATATTGACCAATACACTTGCACCGGATCCAAATAGTATCCTTGCACCATGGCAGCGAAGTTCAGAGCATGGATATGTGCGTGGTGGCAACAAATTTGACCTTGACAAATGGGACGAAAGCTATTTTGCACGCTTGAAAGATTTTATGGACTTGGCCGAGAAAAAAGGAATCATTGTTGAGACTGTACTCTTCTTCACATCGCTTGTGGATGACACATCGCCTTTGTACGGCAAAAACAATATCAATGGAATGCCTGCATACTCCATGAATGATTACCGCACCCTTGCTGATCACCGCATCCTTTCCCGCCAAAAGTTATACTGCCAGAAAATCGTCGAGACATTAAATCCATACGACAACCTCATTATCAACATCATCAATGAACCCTGGTTCTTCAATCAGATTTCCGGTGCTTTTGGAAGTCCTCCGCCTGTGGCTACTAATGAATGGATACAGAAAGTCTCTGAATGGATTGTAGAGACAGAAAAGAACCTTCCTAAAAAACATTTAATTTCGACTGACTACTCGAATGAAGGAGTTGAAATGCCAAAAGATCATCTGGAAACTTACTTTGAAAATATTGCTGTATTTAATCATCACTATGATGCCGCTGCGGAGTCCGTAATTAAGAACTACGATCGCACGGATCGAGTCTGGTCTTTTAATGAGACAGGCATTATGCCCACATCTTCGCCTGAGTACCGCATACAGGGATGGAAATATCTGATGAATGGAGGAGCATTATACAACAATTTGGACTTCACCTACCAAGTGGGAGATGAAGATGGTCATGGGACTACATTATTTGACGGAGGGCACACTAGGTACATGGCCTGCACTGATCACGATGTAAAATATCAAATGGCACGGTTATTAGAATTTTGGAATCAGCTTGATTTTGTAAATATGAAACCTGGCGAAGATTGTATCTCCTTTGAATACGGTCACGTCGAAACACATGGATTTTATCAGGAAGGACAAACCTACGTGGTCTATTTTATTGGAGCAGGACAGCCCGTAGCCAATATCAATATCAGCAATGGCAAATACAAGGTGGAATGGATAGACCCTCGCACTCTCCAACCACTTGAGGATCTGGAGATCTTCATCGAAAACGGATCCTATAAGCTTGTGGGACCAGGCTATCTAGAAGACATCGTAGCTAAGGTCACACGCATTGATCAGTAGTATATGGTTTGCAGGTATCCGATCAATTGTAGCTTGAAGCTTCAGGCGGGGATCAAACGTGTGGTCTTGGCACTCACTCTAGCCTTGGGATGTCCAAGTCTTCATCTCACCGCACAGTATCCCTCATCACGTAGTGATATGAGGATCAAGGTGATTATAGATACTGATATGGGATCTGACTGTGATGATGCAGGAGCGATGGCACTCCTGCATTCCTATGCAGATCTCGGTCGGTTAGAAATTATTGGTTGCATATATAGTTCTGTAAAATACCATACGGTGCAGGAGTAATTGACGCCATCAACATATATTATGGACGAGGCAACATCCCGGTAGGAGCTGACCACACGGACAGCTTCGGAGATCCAGAAGACAAAATGCAGGCAGAAAAACTAGCCCGGGACACTGCATCATTTAGGAATAAAATCATCCATAATAAGGACCCAAAAGAGCAGACCAAGCTAAACCGAAAACTACTGGCAAATAGCCAAGATGGGAGTATCACCTACCTCACCATCGGACACACCAAGGGCCTCTATGAGCTCCTAGTTTCCGGACCCGATGAAATATCTCCTCTGTCCGGTCATGAACTTATTGAAAAGAAAGTATCGCGTTGGGTAGCGTTGGGGGCAAAATGGGCTTACAATGATGAAGATGCTTATACGAGAGATTGGAATTTTTCTTTCAATGGTGCCAGGCCTTACACAAAATACCTGGTAGAAAATATTCCCTCTGAATCCATTTTTACAGCGGGTAGCAAGGCAAAAACGGGAAAAACACTAGCCAATACTCCACCAGGAAATATAGTGAGGACTGCCTACCGAGATTGGCTATGGAACTACGAAAAAAAGACCATTGAGCAGCAAAGGCACTCCTCTGACCTTATGGCAGTGTACTATGCAGTTGAAGGTCTGGGACAATTTCTCTCTGAAGGTCAAAGGGGGTATCTCGATTGTGATGACAAGAAAGGGTGCCGTTGGATAAAGTCGGAAGAAAAATCCGGGCACCGGTTTATCTATCAGAGAGAAAAAACTGATGAAGAATTCTCTGACTACCTCAATACACTGATTGCAAGGCCACCCAAGTACAGGCACTAGACTAACTAGTGGTGCCCAAAAAGGTATTCATGATGAAAAATGCAGAGGCCATAGAAAAGATGAACAAGGTGGATACGCTTATTGTAGATAAAACCGGTACGATCACCCAGGGAACCCATCCGATGAAAAAGTCGGTCAGTTTTAGTGCGCAATTCGATAAAAATGAAATTCTTCAATTTATTAACGCCTTAAATCAAAATAGTGAACATCCCTCAGCAGAGACCATAGTCCAATATGGCAAAGAAAAGGGTATCAGTGATATCACTTTAGTAAAGGGAGACCTGAGTGGTATTGCAAAAGCCAAAAATTTAAGTACCCGGGTCATGAAAAATATCAAACAAAATCTATTCTTTGCGTTGGGTTACAATACATTAGGCATTCCCATTGCAGCAGGGATCCTTTTCCCCTTTTTCGGTATTCTTCTATCTCCTATGATCGCGGCGCTAGCTATGAGTTTTAGTTCAGTTTCCGTGATTGGAAATGCATTACGATTACGGAATGTGAGGATTTGATATGATCAACCAGCAGGCTTATTTCGAGACCTGAAACGCCTGCATCATCTTACCATAAATCTCATGATTTTGATAAATACCGGCAAATTCCTCCGCACCAGGACCATAGGCTAATACAGGTATAAGTGATGCGGAGTGTCCACCCGTGGAAAAGGTAGGTCGAACATGTTGGTAGTCGGTCTGGCCAAAAATCAAAGGTGCTGAAAGTGAAAAACCACCGGTTTCGTGATCAGCCGTGACAATGACGAGCGTGTTACCGTCCTTCGCAGCAAAATCCAGGGCAGCACCCACCGCTCTATCAAAGTCAAGGACCTCATTAATGATATAATCAGCATCATTATCATGTCCACCCCAATCAATCTGCGAGCCTTCTACCATCAGGAAAAATCCTTCGTCACCCTGCGACAGAAAATCCAGGGCAACTTCGGTTGTTTGAGGGAGGAAATCGCCTCGCCCCTCTTGCACTTTAGGTAGATCAGTGGCTCCCAGTAGAAAGGCATATCGATGCCCCTGTTCCAGATCCCGGGATACTGCCGTAGTGTCGGTGATCACACCTTTGCCTTCCAGTTCCATAAATAGGTTTTGTCCGTCTTCTCTGTTCAGAAAGTATTGATAACCACCTCCCGCAGCAAAATCGACGTTGGAAAGAGTGAAGTCAGCGGCAATATCTTCGTGCAGGTTTCTGCTCTTTACATGGGCATAAAAAGACGCCGGCGTAGCGTGAGTAATGGTACAGGTAGATATTATCCCGGTACGTTTACCCTGCTTTGAAGCCCACTCAAGGATCGTTTCTTTAGGCAAGGTATCCTGATCTACTCCAATGGCTCCATTATAACTCTTCTCTCCTATCGAAAAGGCGGTCGCACCTGCCGCTGAGTCGGTGATTTTAGCACCTACCGGAGCATTCTCATGCAGTCCAATAAAAGGAAAACGAGAGAAATTAGGTGTTTGATTTCCATAATAATAGGCAGTAGACAGCTGAGCAACACCCATCCCATCACCAATCAAAAGGATGATGTTTTTAGCCTGCGCTTCCTGCTTTGCCAACCTTTGGGTACCTGCATTACAAGATACTAACACACAGATCCCCAGCAACCCTAGTACCTGAACCAATCGCTTTTTCATAGTCTAAAATTCGAGGCGACAATGTACGAAAGAGCCTATTGAGGATTGAATGATTTAGATCAATTAAATCAGAAAATACAGGTGATTTACAAATAATTAAAGTTCTCTGAAGAGAATAGATTACACACTGACTTGCCTTCCTTTACATCAATGCATCAGGAATGCCCCCTAAAAAATCATTCCAGGATGGACATCAAGGATAGCATCACCAAAAAAGACGTGAGATTTCATATCATCTCGATCTACCTACCAGAAACCGGTCAACCTTATTTAGGCATGGACAATGGACAACCCGGCACCTGGCACCCGGCACCCGGCACCCTCTGGCAACCGAAGTCTTGACGTAGGTTGCCGGTACCCTTGTTATCCCAAAACCGGCTGTTCTCCCAGGAATGGCTGATGATAGGATCGCTTATCTGTCGCTTTATACATTGCATTGGCTACGGCTCCAAAGATCGGTGGGAAGGGCGGTTCTCCCATACCCGTAGGATCGACCTCACTTTCCACAAAGTGTACATCAATGGACCGTGGCGCTTCACTCATGCGAATCATGCGGTAGGTATCGAAGTTTTTCTTTTCCGGTACACCATCCTTAAAAGTCATGGCGCCATAAAATGCATTTCCAATACCATCGGTAATGGCACCTTCCGCCATATTAATAGCAGCATCCGGATTGACCACAATACCACAGTCAATGGCACAGCATACGTTCTCCACTTTGGGAGTACCATCTTCCATAACCAGATCAAGGACATGTGCTACATAGGTGGCATGACAAAAGTATGCGGAGACACCTCGATACACATTCGGTTTAGATTCACTCCAGCCCGCCTTGTCTCTTACCAATTCCAGGACACCCGCATATCGCGCGGCGTCGTAGTCATTGCGCTCACCCACGGGATCATTCTGTGCTCTTTCCAGGAGGTCAAGTCGAAACTGAATGGGATCTTTCCCTGCCGCTTCAGCCACTTCATCCATGAAAGACTGTTCAGCACCCGCGATAAAGTTGGACCGGGGTGCACGGAAGGCTCCTATGGTAATATTTGAATCAATAGACCATTCTTCTGCCAGGTAGTTATCAAGGGAACCTGCCGGGAAGCGATTGGCAAATACCGGACTTTCCGGTACTCCCCCACCCTTCACATGGAAAGCGGTCATGTTGCCATTTTCATCCAGGGCA